>NZ_JBQHVU010000002.1:0-221874 GCF_052064335.1 Candidatus Weimeria sp. HCP3S3_B5
CAGTACGAGGTTGACTGGTAGACATAAGTGATCCCGCTCCGTTTATCAAGGCTTCGAATGATACTGGACATCTTCATTCCTCCTGCTTCATAGCTTGGTATTATTATACCACACTATGTAGGAGAAGGCAATGAAAACATGTCATTTTTTCAGTATTTATGCGGCTTTTCAGCCGTTTTCATAGTGGCAACATAGGTTGGAATTCCGGGAATCCAGGTTCCATGGGAGCATTGTCATACGGATAAATAAAAAAATCATATGCTTTCGACCAGACATATGACCTTATATAAATATCATAATATAATTCATAAAGAGGGATAAAATGAGGCATGGGGGATTTGAACCCCCGACAACTTGATTAAAAGTCAAGTGCTCTACCAACTGAGCTAATACCCCGTTTCTGGGCCAGCCGGATTCGAACCGGCGAATGCAGGAATCAAAATCCTGTGCCTTACCGCTTGGCGATAGCCCACCAAAGAATCCAACTGAAAGTGAAAGATAGACTAAAAAGTCAAGGGTGGATAAAGGGATTCGAACCCTTGGCCTCCAGAGCCACAATCTGGCGCGCTAACCAGCTGCGCTATACCCACCATAATGTGCCTGAAGGGATTCGAACCCCCGACCCACGGCTTAGAAGGCCGTTGCTCTATCCAACTGAGCTACAGACACATTTATATTCATAAATGTCCGCACAATGCCTATCAGAGTGCGGACAATAAACATGAATAGAAGCAGGTGATGAGAATCGAACTCACGTATCCAGCTTGGAAGGCTGGTGTTCTACCATTGAACTACACCTGCATAATCGAGGTGACAGGATTCGAACCTGCGACCTCCTGGTCCCAAACCAGGCGCTCTACCAAGCTAAGCTACACCTCGAAACAAGAGCGTTTTCTCTCGAAACGCAAGTAAGAGTATATAACAATGTCGGGCGCTTGTCAAGCACAAATTTCAAATTCGAGTAAATAGAATTCTGCTTCGAGTATATGGCAGCATTCCAGCCATTTCAAGCTCACATGGATATCCTTTTAGATATAAAAATATCAGCGAAAGGAGAAATCTATGGAAATCTTTAAGCAGGCGGACAAAGGCTTTGATAACAGCAAGGGCAAAAAGGAAAAGAAGGAAAAGGCTGTAGCACTTGTCGAGCAGACATTCGGAGAGAGATTAGAGCAGGTACTTCTTGAAAGCGGCATTGCAAAGAAGGTGTTTGCGGAGAGCATAGGTATAGCTCCTAATACACTGAGCGGTTATCTGAAGGGAGCCCATCTGCCGGATCTTCTTACCTTTACTATTATATGCAGGAAGCTCGATGTTTCCGCTGACTATATGCTTGGAAGAACCGAGAACAGGAATGTGGACAGGAAACATACCAGAAGGGAGAGCGATCTTTTATCCTTCTACAGCATGATATCGGCCGGACGTCAGGAGCAGCTCATAGGTGAGGCAAGAGCATTTGCCAAGATGGAAAACAGGATGAGGTAAATGTTGCTTGAAAAAAAATACATTGTCTGTTAAACTTTACATCGGATTTTATGGTACCTGTTTTTTATAAGGAGGCATTTCATGGAATTACAGGAAATAACAGACGTAAAGGGAAGGGAGATCCTTGATTCAAGAGGAAATCCTACTGTAGAGGCAGAGGTCACTCTTGCCGATGGCACAGTAGGACGTGGGGCTTCCCCTTCAGGAGCATCGACTGGACAGTTCGAGGCTATAGAGATGCGTGACGGCGGAGACCGTTATCTTGGTAAGGGTGTGATAAAGGCAGTTTCTCATGTGAATAATGAGATCAGGGATGCGGTCTTAGGCATAGATGCTACAGATACCTATGCAGTAGACCGTGCCATGCTTGCTGCAGACGGCACAGACAATAAGTCAAAGCTCGGCGCCAATGCAATACTTGCAGTATCAATAGCAGCAGCAAGGGCAGCAGCCAGCTCGCTTGAGATCCCTCTGTTCAGGTTCTTAGGCGGATCCCAGGGGACTGATCTTCCAGTTCCTATGATGAATATTCTAAACGGCGGGGCTCATGCAGCCAACAATATCGACGCTCAGGAATTCATGATCATGCCGGTAGGGGCTCCTTCCTTCAAGGAAGCGCTCAGATGGTGTGCGGAGGTCTTCCACAGCCTGCAGGCACTTCTGAAGGCTGACGGCCATGCTACAGCAGTAGGAGACGAGGGAGGCTTCGCTCCGGATCTGGAGAGTGACGAGGAGGCTATAGGCTACATAGTAAAGGCAGTCGAGAGGGCCGGATACAAGCCGGGAGTCGATTTCAAGATCGCTATGGACGTAGCATCCTCCGAATGGAAGGGCAGCCGCAAGGGTCAGTATCATCTGCCGAAGGCCGGAAAGGATTATACTACAGATGAGCTTATAGAGCATTGGGCTAGGCTTGTAGACAAGTATCCTATCATTTCTATCGAGGATCCTCTCGATGAGGAGGATTGGGAAGGATGGGCAAAGATCACAAAGAAGCTGGGCGATAAGGTTCAGCTTGTAGGAGACGATCTTTTTGTTACAAATGTAAAGAGACTCCAGAAGGGAATCGACTGCAAGGCAGGAAATTCCATCCTGATCAAGCTCAATCAGATCGGATCTGTTTCAGAGACCCTTGATGCCATAAAGCTTGCTCATGACAATGGATATACGACTATAGTTTCACACAGATCAGGCGAGACAGAGGATACTACGATCGCTGATCTGGCTGTAGCTATGAATTCCAAGCAGATAAAGACCGGAGCTCCGAGCAGATCAGAGAGGGTTGCCAAGTACAACCAGCTCCTGCGTATAGAGGAGGAGCTTGGAGAGGCAGCAGTCTATCCGGGACCAAAAGCATTTAATGTCCAGCGCTGAAGCAGGATCTTAAATAAATAACAGAGTACACGAAAGTGCACGAAGGGGCACACCACCTTGGGCGTGAGTCTTCTTCGTGTACTTTTTTTTATTGTCTTTGTAGACGCGAAAGGAGGCATATGCGGATAAATGGCGAGGAATTCCCCGCAGATGGGAAAAGCGTAGAGGCGCTTATAGAGGAGAGAGGACTGAAGAAGGAAATGGTTGCGGTGGAGCTCAATGAAAGGATTCTGCCGCGAGAGGAATATGGGACTTGTATTCCTCTTGAAGATGATGTGATAGAAATAGTTCAGTTCATGGGCGGCGGCCGGTGAACAAAAGAAAGGAAGGCAAAAAATGTCAGATACATTAAAGCTCGGGAACAAGGAATTTACATCAAGGTTTATCCTTGGATCAGGGAAATACTCTGTGGATCTGATAAAGGCAGCTGTAAATGAGGCGCATGCCCAGATCATAACACTAAGTGTCAGGCGGACCAATACAAGGAAGTCAGAGAATATCCTTGAGTATATACCTGATGGGGTAACCCTTCTCCCGAATACCTCCGGAGCCAGGAATGCCGAGGAGGCAGTGCGTATCGCTCATCTGGCAAGAGAGCTTGGATGCGGGGATTTCGTAAAGATAGAGATAATGGGAGATACCAAGTATCTTCTTCCGGATAATAATGAGACAGTTAAGGCAACTGAGATCCTTGCAAAGGAGGGCTTTATTGTGCTTCCATATATGTATCCGGACCTCTATGCAGCAAGAGCCTTAAGAGATGCGGGAGCTGCAGCGATAATGCCACTGGCATCTCCTATCGGATCAAACAGAGGGCTTTCTACAAAGGAGTTTATCCAGATCATTATCGATGAGATCGATCTTCCTGTGATCGTCGACGCCGGTATAGGGAAGCCGTCAGAGGCAGCCTGTGCAATGGAGATGGGAGCAGCAGCTGTAATGTGCAATACTGCAATAGCTACGTCTGAGAATATACCTCTTATGGCAGGCGCCTTTGCAGAGGCCATAAGCGCAGGAAGAAAGGCATATCTTGCCGGAACTGGCAGGGTGCTTGAAAGAGGAGCAGAATCATCTGATCCCCTGCTTGGTTTTTTGAGATAAGAGTGAAGGAAGGCAGGAACATAAAATGGAAGAACAGAAAAATCAGTTTTTTGTCGATGGAAAGCAGTTAAGCGAGGCTGCCCTTAAGAGAAAGCACGAGCTGGAAAATAACCCTGAGAGCCGAACAGATCCTATGAAGTTCATGCCGGGTATGGACAGGATCGATCCTGCCATAAGGAATACAGTGATCGACCAGATGAATTCATACGATTATAATAAGTACACAGATATGGACGTAAGGAGGGCTTTAAGGAAGAGGAGGATAGATATAGAGGACTTCAAGGCGCTTTTGAGCCCGGCAGCCTTTCCTCATCTGAACGAGATGGCAGAGAGAGCCAGGTATGACACAGCCCGTCAGTTCGGAAACACAGTATATATGTTTACTCCGCTTTATATAGCCAACTACTGTGAGAATTACTGCATCTACTGCGGCTTCAACTGCTATAACGATATTCACAGGAAGCAGCTCGATAAGGATGAGATCCGTCATGAGATGGAGGTAATCGCTGATACCGGGATCGAGGAGATACTGATCCTTACTGGGGAAAGCAAGAAAAGGAGCTCGGTCGAATATATAGGAGAGGCCTGCAAGCTGGCAAAGGAATACTTCAGGAATGTAAGTCTTGAGGTATATCCCGGCAACATAGACGATTATAAATACTGGCATGAGTGCGGAGCCGACTATGTGACAGTATTTCAGGAAACCTACGATGCGAAGAAATATGAGACCCTCCATCTGCTAGGCCACAAAAGGATCTTTCCTTACAGGTTCGAGGCCCAGGAAAGGGCCCTGCTCGGAGGCATGAGAGGAGTAGGCTTCTCGGCTCTCCTGGGCTTAAGCGATTTCAGGAAGGATGCGCTTGCGACAGGCCTTCATGTATATTATCTTCAGAGGAAGTATCCATGGGCTGAGTATTCGCTTTCATGTCCCAGACTTCGTCCTATTATAAACAATGAGAAGATAAATCCGCTTGATGTAGGAGAGGCCCAGCTGACACAGATACTCTGTGCATACAGGATCTTTCTTCCGTTTGCGGGGATAGTAGTAAGCTCCCGTGAGACAAAGCGCTTCAGGAACGGTATAGTAAAGATAGCGGCCACCAAGGTTTCAGCCGGGGTATCTACCGGAATAGGAGATCATGAGGCCAAATATACCCACACCGAGGAGAAGGGGACCGGCGATGAACAGTTCGAGATCGCTGATACCAGATCCTTCGACAGCATGTATTCCGATCTCTCCGATGAAGGAATGCAGCCTGTCACCAATGACTATGTATATGTAGGATAAAAAATGCGCCCCATATGGGGCGCACCTTTTCTCAAGACCTATTGCGGTCCGTAGTACTGGGAAGAATCGAATCCCAGTATAAGCTGGAAAATATTCGGCAGGAAGATAAGTCCTACGGCGAATCCGCCTGATTTCCCGAATGCATGTGCAAGCTTTACTTCATAGATGATGCTTATCACGACATTTACGATCGGGATCAATAACAGAAGAAATAACAGACCGTTTCCCCATGCTATCTTGTACTGAACGTACAGATTATAGAATGGGATAAGACTCGCCCAGCCAGGCTCTCCGGCCTTTTCGAAGATCTTCCAGTTCGCTATGATCAGAAGAATATATAATACCAGACACCAAACCCAGTAGACAGCAAGTAATGCAAATAAGCCTTCCATTGCTTTCGTCCTCCTTTCTCTTAAAATTTGATTAAATTATAATCTTTTTGTAAACACACGTCAAGCTAAAGGTTTGTAAGTCCTGATAAAAAATGCTATATTAGATAAAGCGATTTACAGGAAAAGGAAGCGGAACTTATGAAGGTGATCTGCATTACAAATCATGAGCTTCTGCCTGACGGCAGACTGGGGGAGATGTCCTACAGGTCATGGAAGAAGGCCTATGTGGAGGAGATAAAGAGGATAGACTGCTGCGGTCCGGCAGCAGTAATAGTAAGGGAAAAGCTGCTGTCCGGAATAGAGTATACAGATCTCTATCAGGCACTTTCTCGGGACTCCATTACAGAGCAGACAGAGCTTATCTGGCATGATCATTACGAGGCGCTGCGGCTTTTTATGAGATTCCACAGGAGATCTGAATGGCCGGCATCCGTATTCTTCTCAGGACGTGAGGCGGGTGCTATTCCTGATGCGGATCTAAGAGAGCTAAAGAGAGACGGGATCAGATTCGGACTGCCATGCCACAGTATGATCGAGCTTAAGGACGCACTCTGCGCAGGAGCTGACTTCATTACTGCAAGCCATATCTTTAATACTGCCTGCAAGATAGGAAAGAGGCCGAAGGGTCTTGACTTCCTGAGGGAGGTTTCGTCTGCGGTGACTATACCTGTCATAGCCCTTGGAGGTATAGATGTATCAAATGCCGCATCATGTATCGAGGCCGGAGCAGCCGGAGTGGCTGTCATGTCTCTTGCGATGAGGGAAGACAAGGCTGCTCTTAGGGATCTTATAGCCCTGAAATGAGTTGTATTAATATTCAGAAAATTACGACTTTGCTTTTTTTGCGTTTTACCCTTTTAATATTCTCTGGAATGTATTATCATATATCCAACGCACAATATATAGTGCTTTATAGATCAGACATAACTACACTTAGTTGTTGCATGAGTCCACAACTAAGTGATTTTTTCCTGTATGACCTGATGATGGGTTTGTCAGGATAAGGAAAGGAAGATTCTTTTTGATGGATACTATCGTAGTAAAGACAAATGTGATCAAGCGAAACGGCCGTGAGGTCAGCTTCGATGAACAGAAGATCATAAATGCCATAATGAAGGCCAACAAGGAGGTGGAGGGTATCCATCAGCTCAATCATGCCCAGGTTCAGGCTGTTGCTGACGGTATCTCAAGACAGGTGGCCGCTTCTCCCCATGCGGTAAATGTCGAGGACATTCAGGACCTCGTTGAGAAGGGCATTATGGAGATGAGATGCTACGAGGTAGCCCAGAAGTATGTCAGATACAGATACAAGAGAGAGCTTTCCCGTAAGTCCAATACGACCGACAATGGTATACTTGCTCTTATAGATCAGGTCAACGAGGAGGTAAAGCAGGAGAACTCCAATAAGAACCCGGTGATAAACTCAACCCAGAGGGACTATATGGCCGGAGAGGTATCAAAGGATCTGACCAACAGAGTCCTTCTGCCTGAGGATATAGTAAAGGCACATAAGGAAGGGGTAATCCATTTCCATGACGCCGATTATTTTGCCCAGAGAGAGCATAACTGCGATCTGATAAATCTCGAGGATATGCTTCAGAACGGAACGGTCATATCAGAGACCATGATAGAGAAGCCGAAGAGCTTCTATACTGCCTGCAATATAACAACACAGATAGTAGCTCAGGTGGCCAGCAACCAGTACGGAGGCCAGTCCTTCTCCCTGGCTCACTTAGCTCCATTTGTGGATGTGAGCCGTCAGAAGATAAAGAAGCAGGTCATTGCTGAGAGAGAGGAGATCGGAGATGATCTCGATCCGGAAAAGGTCATGAAGGTTGTTGACCATCGCCTTCAGTCAGAGATCGAGTCGGGTATACAGACGATACAGTACCAGCTCGTTACCCTTATGACTACAAACGGCCAGACTCCGTTTGTGACTATGTTTATCTATCTTGATGAGGTGCCAGAGGGGCAGACCAGGGACGATCTGGCCCGCCTGGCAAAGGAGGTCTTCCGTCAGAGGATCCAGGGCATAAAGAATGAGAAGGGAGTCTGGGTGACTCCTGCCTTCCCTAAGATCATCTATACGCTTGATCAGGACAATATAGAGGAGGGCAGCCCTTACTATGATCTGACAAAGCTTGCCGCAGAATGTACAGCCAAGCGGATGGTGCCTGATTATATTTCCGCCAAGGTCATGAAAGAGCTTAAGGGTGATGTATATACCTGTATGGGATGCCGTTCCTTCCTTACTCCAGACAATGAAAATAATGACGAGGGACTCTGCAATGCAGGAAATAAGTCCGGAGCTCTTGACTACAAGGAAGGTGAGCACAAGTATTACGGCCGCTTCAATCAGGGAGTCGTCACCATAAATCTTGTTGATGTGGCCTGCTCCGCTGTAAAGGAAGCAGAGGAGAAGGGCACAGACAGATTCGAGGAGTTCGAGCGGATCTTTGACGAGAGGCTTGAGCTCTGCCACAGAGCCCTTCTCTGCAGACATAACCGTCTTATGGGGACATCATCAGACGTGGCTCCTATACTCTGGCAGCACGGAGCTCTTGCCCGCCTGAAGAAGGGTGAGAAGATAGACAAGCTTCTTTTCGGGAATTACTCAACTATCTCACTCGGCTACTGCGGTATCTCTGAGATGACCTATGAGATGACAGGCGTAAGCCATACTGATCCTAAGGGCAAGGAATTCGCACTCAAGGTCATGAGGCATCTGAATGATAAGTGTGCAGAATGGAGAAAGGCTGAGAACATCAGCTATTCTCTTTATGGGACTCCTATGGAGTCGACGACCTACAAGTTCGCCAAGTGCCTGCAGAAGAGATTTGGTATCATACCTCATGTGACCGACAAGAACTATATCACCAACAGTTATCATGTCCATGTGACAGAGGAGATAGATGCATTCAGCAAGCTGAAGTTTGAATCGGAGTTCCAGAAGCTTTCTCCGGGAGGAGCCATAAGCTATGTGGAGGTTCCTAACCTTCAGACCAATATACCTGCTGTTCTATCTATAATGAAGTATATCTATCAGAACATCATGTATGCGGAGCTCAATACCAAGAGTGACTACTGTGAGGTCTGCGGCTATGACGGACAGATAAGGATAGTAGAGGATGACAACGGAAAGCTGGTCTGGGAGTGCCCTAAGTGCGGCAACCGTGACCAGAGCAGGATGAGCGTTGCCCGTCGTACCTGCGGATATATAGGGACCCAGTTCTGGAATCAGGGACGTACCCAGGAGATAAGAGACAGGGTGCTTCACCTTTCTATACCTGAGTTCAGTGATACGAACGAGATGAATGTAAACGCTTCAGTAAAATAGAAACCACTAGACAAATGAATTACGGACAGATATACTATGCAGACGTTGCAAATGGTCCGGGATGCAGGACCTCGCTCTTCGTGAGCGGCTGCACCCACCATTGCAAGGGCTGCTTCAACCAGGAGACCTGGGATTTTTCATTCGGACACGAATACACAAGGGAAACCGAAAACAGGATACTTGAATCAGTAAAGCCATCCTATATAGATGGCCTTACGGTCTTGGGAGGCGAGCCGATGGAGCCATCAAACCAAAAGGCTCTCCTGCCGCTCTACAGGCGGATAAAGGAAAAGGTCCCTCATGCAGACATATGGATATACAGCGGATATACCTGGGAGGAGCTTACAGATCCTTCAAATAAGCGCGCCCATACAGACTGTACAGATGAGATCCTTTCTCTTACAGATGTGCTTGTAGACGGCGAGTTCGTAGAGGACTTAAAGGACATTTCCTTATGCTTTCGTGGCTCTTCCAATCAGCGTATAATAGACGTGCAAAAGACAATTGAATATGGTAAAATAACTCTGAAGGATATCTGATCCAACGGAGTTTTTTTATTTATGGCAGAGATATATTTTTTGCGTCACGGTCAGACAGATATGAATATTTCCCATATGCTGCAGGGCCGGACCAATACCGATCTGAATGACAGAGGAAGAAGACAGGCAGAAAGTACAGGAAAAGCAATAGCAGAAAGAGGCATAAGGCCGGATATCATCTTTTCATCGCCTCTTAACAGGGTGAGACAGACGGTATGCGGGGCACTTAGTGCGCAGAACCTTACCCCTATCGATATGACGCTTGGAGAGGCTCTTGTATATCAGGGAGACAAGGTCCCTCTGGTTACCGATGAGCGGCTTATAGAGATGAGCTTCGGAGAGGCCGAGGGTATCCCTATGGATAAGCTGCCGGATGATTTTGCAGACATATTTTTTCATGATCCTGAGAACTATTCTCCAGTAGCCGGAGCAGAGTCCTATCAGGAGCTTGTAGCAAGATGCAGGGATTTTCTGGAATCGCTTCGCAGGGATATAAGACCAGGCGGCATTCTTTCTGATAAGACCATCTTCTGTGCGACTCATGGCGGAGTCATGCACTGCATTTTTCTTCTGCTATCCCACAGGCAGCTTAAGGATTTCTGGAGGCAGTCGGTTCTTAACTGTGCAGTGATAAGGGCATTCCTTGGAGACAGACAGGATGATGACAGGGTTACGTTTATCGAGGAAGGATTTACAGGAGAGGAAAGAATTTGATGAAGAAGGCAGCATTATTTCTTGGAGCAATATGCATGAGCTTATCCATGATCGTGCCAGAGGGCTCATCGGCAGTTCAGGCAAGGGTGGTTACAGAAGCAGCTGTTGGTAAGAAAAATGAGACCAGCGCAACAAGTGGCTCAGCCATAAAGACAAAGCCCCAAAGGCCATCAAAGCCGGCTAAGTCAAATAAGCCGGTGAAGAAGAACAATAATAAGCCGGTGAAGAAGAACAAGAAAAAGAAGCATAAGAAGCAGCCGAAGAAGACGGTATATCTTACATTTGATGACGGACCGGGAAGCAGGGTCACACCAAAGCTTCTTAAGGTCTTAAAGGACAATAAGGTAAAGGCTACTTTCTTTATAGTAGGCTATGAGGGAAAGGCCAATAAAAAGCTTCTGAAGCGGATAGTGAAGGACGGCCATACAATAGCCATTCATACCTACACCCATGACTACAGGAAGATCTATTCCAGCAAGAAGGCTTTTCTTTCAGACTTCCATAAGACAGAGAAGCTTATAGTGGATACGACCGGGGTAAAGCCGCATTACTTCAGATTCCCTGGAGGAGGCAACAATCACTATATGTCAAAGAAGCTGAGGAAGTCAATACTTAAGGAGCTTCATAAGGAAGGCTATACAGAGATGGACTGGAACTGCGGTACCTCTGACGCGGCAGCGACCTATTATAGTGCGGCCCAGCTTATCAGATATGGTAAGACTACTCACTGGGGACCGGATCCTATCGTCCTGCTGCAGCATGATGCCAATACCAAGTATCATACACCGGAGGTCACAAGGGCACTTATAAAGTATTACAGATCAAAGGGATATCATTTCAGCGGTCTGTCTGATTATCCGGGACCGGAGATGTGCTTTAAGTAGAGAGTCTTTTAAAGGAGGGCAACAATGACAGACAAAAGTGTACTGATAATCGATGATTCACCGACCAACAGAAAGATGCTGGCGGATATCTTAAAGGATGAGGTCGATGTGCTTGAGGCAGATACAGGCGAGAAGGGTCTTGGCCTTTTAAAGAGCCATATAGGTCATATAGGGATAGTGCTTCTTGATCTTATCATGCCGGGAATGAGCGGCTTTGATGTGCTAAGTGAGATGAAGCGTGAGCATATGATGGACTATGTGCCAGTGATCATGATCTCCAGCGCAGATGAACCGGGCAATATAGAGAAGGCATTTGATCTGGGAGCCCTGGACTTCATATCGCGTCCATATTCTGAGAGGATAGTTAGGAGAAGAGTGCTTACTACTATAAGCCTCTTTCAGAAGCAGGCCAGCATAGCGAGTAAGATCGACAGGCAGTACAAGGCCGATGACGAGCTTATCGACAAGAGGACCGGACTTCCTTATAAGAAGAATTTTTTCAATCAGGTAGACACGGCGCTAAGGAACCCGAACCTTGTACCTCTGTATATGGTTGCCATGGACATAGATCATTTCAAGCTCTTCAACAGCTATTACAGCTGGGAGAGAGGAGATGAATACATCAAAAAGATAGGATCGATACTTGCTTCATCTACACAGAGACATGGAGGAGTCGCCGGCTATCTGGGTGGTGATGATTTCGCCCTGCTCTGTCCGGCGAGATTTGATCTTGTCAATTCCCTTTCTGAGCAGCTGAACCGCTATCTTACTGAAAACAGCTTTGAGCCCTCTTTCCGTACTAATTTCGGAATCTATTCGGTGGACATGGCGCGTGCGACGGATGCCAAAGCCCTCTACGATCTTGCTGCAATAGCGCTTGAGACCATAAGAGGTGATTATACAAGGACTGTTACGGTCTACGATCCTGCTATGATCCAGAAGGAGCAGGATGAATACAAGCGGCTTCTTAATATCAGAAGCGGTATCAAAAATGGAGAATTCACTATCTATATCCAGCCAAAGGTAGATATGAATACAGGTCATATCCTGGGTGGCGAGGCTCTGGCCAGATGGATCCATGACGGTACAGTATATTCTCCCGGACTTTTTGTCCCGGTGATGGAGAAGAATGGACTTATTTCCTCTCTTGACAAGCTGATCTGGGACAGAAGCGCCAGATATATAAAGAAGCTTATAGGGGAGGGGATAAATCCTCTGCCTATCTCTGTAAATATATCAACGACCGATATCTTCACTATGGATGTACCGGAGTTTTTCAGTGAGCTGATAAGGGCTTATGACATACCTCCGGCCCTTCTTGAGGCTGAGCTGTCTGAGAGCACCTTCCAGAAGGCGCCAGAGAGAGCTGCCGATGTGGTATCGAGATTCCATGACATAGGAATGAGCGTCTCCTATGATGATTTCGGCAGCGGCTATGCACCTCTGTCCACGATCGAGTCCATGGATGTGGATATGCTAAAGATCGATACGACCTTCCTTCGTATGTCACATGAGAATCCGGAAAGGAGCAGGAATATCCTTGAGCCTGTGCTTGCTATGGCTCAGCAGATCCAGCTTCCTGTGATAATAGAGGGAGTAGAGACCGAGGGACAGGCTGACTTCCTTAAGCGTATGGGCTGCTACTATGCTCAGGGCTATCTGTTCTATACACCTATGCCTACAGAGCGTTTTACAAGGCTTATAAGCGATCCGGCAATGGTCGAGACCGAGGGACTCATGATTGGGGCACCTCAGGCCTACAGGGTAAGACAGATCTTAAGCTCTGACTACATATCGGATGATATGGTGACAAATATATTCGGATCAATAGTCATCTTAAACAGGATAGGAAGTATAGTCCATGTAGGATGGTCCCTGCTCGACCACTACAGGAATTCAAGCCTCCAGGAGCTTGTTGATAAAGATAACAGTACGTCGATGTCAGACTTTGTACAGGATGAGGACAGGGAGAAATTTGACAGGCTTTTCGAGAGCGCTGTTGAGAATAAGGATCAGGGAGCAAAGGGCACTATCACCTTTGTCACATCAGAGGGACAGATAAGGGTCAGGATAAGGCTTTATTATTTGAGAAGCAATGTAAATGAGCAGATCTTTTATTCAATGTTAGACCAGATCGACGAATAAAAAAACGCTGACGGATCCGCCGTCAGCGTTTTTTATTTAATCTGTAGGATGAAGATTCTTAAGAGAAAGATCGAGGATCGGGGCTGAATGGGTAAGAGCACCGCTTGATACGAAGTCGGCTCCCAGGTCCTTTATCATGTCAACATTCTCACAGCTTACGTTTCCTGAGATCTCAGTCAGGGCCCGGCCGTCTATTAAGGCTATGGCCTGCTTCATTGTCTCGTGATCCATATTATCAAGCATTATGATATCAGCGCCTGTGTCAAGAGCCTCCTGGACCTGGTCTATGCTTTCGGTCTCGACCTCTATCTTTCTGACGAATGGAGCATAGTCCCTTGCCAGCTTCACGGCTCTGCTTATAGATCCTGCAGCTCCTATATGGTTGTCCTTTATCAGGACTCCGTCAGTCAGATTATATCTGTGGTTCGTGGCCCCTCCGACCTTTACAGCATATTTCTCAAAAAGACGCATATTAGGAGTGGTCTTTCTGGTATCAAGAAGCCTTGTCTTAGAACCCTCTAGAAGATCTACCATACGTCTAGTCATAGTAGCTATACCGCTCATCCTCTGAAGGTAATTAAGCGCTGTACGCTCTCCTATAAGCAGGGTCCTGATGTCGCCCAGAACCTCAGCTATCTTCTGGCCGGATCTTATTTTCTCTCCGTCCTTTACGAAGACCTCGAACTCTGTTGTGAAATCGAGAAGAGTAAAGACTCTTTTGAATACATCGAGACCGCAGAGTATACCATCTTCCTTTGCGATCAGATCCACCTGACCGGGAGTACTCTTCGGCATTATAGCGTTTGTCGTCACGTCCTCTGAGGTCACATCCTCTCTTAATGCAGAAAGGATATAAGGGTCAGCGTTTAATTTAAGAGTTATATCTGTCATATGTTCTCCTTTACTATTCGGCGTTCTGATCCATAAGAGTGTTTTCCCTGTCGATTTCATCCCAGATAAGCTGTCTGTTTTCCTGATCCCTGTCTTTGGTATCATAAAGACTGTCAAGATCGAGATCATAGATCGCTGCAAGCTCTGACAGGGACTTGTCAAGATTAGAAATATAGCGGGGCTTCCTGCCCTCCCAGGCCCTCTGCCCGTCTATCTTTACCATATGTCCGGCTGCATTCTTTGCGAATACAAGGCTTTCCAAAAGGGAGTTGCTGGCAAGGCGATTCTTGCCATGGACACCATTGCAGCAGGTCTCACCTGAGGCATAGAGATGGTCCATGGATGTATGTGAATTCAGATCGACATGGATACCACCCATGAAATAATGCTGGGCAGGGACCACAGGCACATACTCCTTCTTCGGATCTATACCGCATTCGAGACAGTGCTTTACTATATGAGGAAATCTCTTTGCTATGTCGAATTTCGTGATCGCCATCATATTGAGATGGACATACTTAGTATGATCCTTTGCCATCTGCTTAAGGATCTCCTGTGACAGCAGATCTCTTGGCAGAAGCTCATTTGTGAAGCGCTCTCCGTTCTTGTCAAGAAGAGTTGCACCCTCACCGCGCACAGACTCTGAGACAAGGAAACGTCTTTCTTTCTTCTCACTGTAAAAGGTCGTCGGATGGATCTGCACATAGTTCACATGCTCCAGCTTTATACCGCGGCGAAGACACAGAGCCAGCGAATCTCCGGTAAGTGAAGGATAGTTGGTCGAATTCTCATAGATGCCGCCAATACCGCCGGTAGCCAGAAGTATATGGGAGGCAAAGACAGTGTGGAGCTCTCCGTCACCGTCAAGAACCACTATTCCGTCGCAGCGGTTATTTTTACAGAGGAGGTCTACCATTCTGGTGTATTCAGAAATCTCAACGTTCGGGAGTTTCTTTACTGCTGCCTGCAGATGGGTGGTAATCTCCTCTCCTGTGATATCCTCGTGGTGGAGGATACGGTTAGTCGAATGGGCGGCCTCCCTGGTAAACTCAAGCGTGCCGTCAGGGTTTCTCGCGAAGTCTACCCCGTAGCCCATAAGCTCCTCAATGACTCCCTTTGAGGAACGTATCATGCAGTCAACCGATTCCTTCCGGTTCTCATAATGCCCTGCCCTCATCGTATCCTCAAAGAAGCTGTCATAGTCGGAAGGATCCTTTAGCACACAGATACCACCCTGTGCCAGATATGAATCACATTCCTCCATCCCCTTTTTTGTTATCATAAGGATCTGTTTGTCTGCAGGAAGATGCAGAGCCGCAAAGCAGCCCGCTACACCGGCACCTGCAATTATCACATCGTATTGTTTTTTCATTTTGAAAGTTTTAGCATCTTCTCCATAGGTAAAGCAGCATCCCTCATTATATCATCAGGAAGCGTGATCTGATTGTCTTCATATTCAAGAACATGAAGAAGCTTCTCCATAGTAAGCTTTTTCATATTCGGACAGATCTGCATAGGACCTGCAGGGTAGAAGCTTTTGTCAGGATATCTCTTGCCCAGCTCATGCATGACGCCAAGCTCTGTGGCGACGATGAATTCCCTGGCATCTGACTCTCCGGCGTATTTTATTATGCCTGAGGTGGATCCGACATAGTCAGCAAGAGCCACTACATCAGGCTTGCATTCAGGATGAACCAGAAGCGGGGCATGGGGCTTCAACTCTTTTGCCTTCTTTACTACATCTGCCTTTATCGAATTGTGCACATGGCAGAAGCCGTCGTTAAAGATGAAATTCTTGTCAGGAAGCTGGTCTGCAATATAGCGGGCCAGATTCTGATCCGGAATGAAGAAGATATTCTTCTGCGGAAGCCGGCTTACGATCTTTAGAGCATTGGCACTTGTCACGCATACATCTGAGGCAGCCTTTAAGTCTGCTGTAGAATTCACATAGCAGACGACTGCAAGATCATCATACTTACTCCTCATCTCTGCGATCGAATCGGTCGTGGCCATATGAGCCATAGGACAATCAGCGGCTATCTCAGGGATCAGAACCTTCTTATCAGGATTCAAGACCTTGGCGCTCTCCCCCATGAAACGGACTCCGCAGAGTACTATTATATCTGCATCGGTCTCAGTAGCCTTCTTTGCAAGGAAAAATGAATCCCCCACATAGTCCGCTATATCCTGGATCTGATCAGCCACATAGTAGTGAGCCATAATCACAGCGTTTTTCTGATTCTTTAAAGCATTGATACGGTCTGCTATTTCTTTCGTGTTCACAGGCATGCCTTTCCATTTCATAAAAAGGCTGTGAAAAGAATATTCACAGCCCTTGGTTTTTCCGAATCAGTTTACCACTCTTAAAATGATTTTACAACTATTAAATGAAAGTCTCCGGATTGACTTCATTGATTTGAAGTGATATAGTGAAAAAATCGAAAGTATATTTCAAGGAAGGAGTCTATAATGAAGAAGAAAAAGATCATCACACTGTTCCTTGCAGCCGCAATGGCTGTGACTTCACTGGCTGGCTGCTCAGGGGCGTCGAATGGCAAGTCAGCTGACAAGGGAGGCAAAGGGGGGAAAACCTATAATATAGGTATCTGTCAGCTGGTACAGCATCCGGCGCTTGATGCCGCTACGAAGGGCTTCAAGGATTATCTGAAGGAGAAGCTGGGAGACAGGGTGAAGTTCGATGAGCAGAATGCCGCAGGTGATTCTGCAAACTGCTCGACCATCTGCAACGGCTTCGTCTCTGCCGGAGACGATCTTATCATGGCTAATGCGACAGCAGCTCTTACAGCAGCTACTCAGGCTACGACCACTATCCCTATACTGGGCACCTCGGTTACCGATTATGGCACAGCCTTAAGCATCAAGGACTGGAACGGAAAGAGCGGAAGCAATGTATCAGGGACTACAGATCTGGCTCCTCTCGACCAGCAGGCTTCAATGCTGAATGAGCTTTTCCCGGACGCAAAGAAGGTAGGCATCCTTTACTGCTCTGCAGAGGCCAACAGCAAGTATCAGGTCGATACCATCACTCCTTTCCTTGAGAAGTACGGATATACAGTAAAGGCTTATACATTCTCGGATTCGAATGATGTGGCTCAGGTCACAAAGCAGGCCTGCGCTGACTCGGATGTCCTCTACATCCCTACTGACAATACTGCAGCAAACTGTGCTGAGAATATCAATAACGTTGCCCTTCCGGCAAAGACTCCTATTGTATGCGGAGAAGAGGGAATCTGCTCAGGCTGCGGAGTAGCGACTCTTTCGATAAGCTATGAGGATCTGGGAAGAAAGACCGGAGAAATGGCCTACGATATCCTTGTCAATGGCAAGAATCCTGGTGACATGCAGGTCGAGAGCGCAGAGAACTTCACAAAGGAGTATGATGCTGATCGTGCCAAGGAGCTTGGCGTAACGATCCCTGATGATTATAAGGCAATTAGTAAAGAGTGATAAAGATATGGGACTTAATGTAATGACTCTGATCGGGGCACTTCCCGGAGATGTGGCCCAGGGACTGATATGGGGAGTGATGGCTATAGGCGTTTTCATCACGTACAAGATACTTAATTTTCCGGATCTGACAGTTGACGGCAGCTTCGCTACAGGCGGAGCTGTGGCCGTGATGCAGATCCTTGGCGGACATTCGGTCGCATCAGCGCTTGTCATGGCGCTTATAGCAGGCCTTATAGCAGGCCTGTGTACAGGCCTTCTGCATACACTTCTTGGTATACCAGATATCCTTGCGGGGATCCTGATGCAGATAGCGCTTTTTTCCATAAACCTCCATATAATGGACGGAGGAGCCAACAAGGCTGTTTCATCGACCCAGTACAAGCTTATAGTTAGTCTTCGTGATGTGAACCAGTCCATCCTTGTAGCACTTATATTTGTAGCTGTAGTGATAATAGCCTGCTACTGGTTCTTCGGAACAGAGGCCGGCTCGGCAATAAGAGCCACCGGTAACAACCCGGCCATGAGCAGGGCACAGGGTATCAATATCAAGGTCTGCAAGGTCGTTGCACTTTCGTTATCAAATGGACTTGTGGCCCTCTCAGGAGGACTTTTCGCCCAGTACCAGGGCTTCTCTGATATCAATATGGGCAGGGGCTCGATCGTTATCGGGCTTGCAGCAGTCATAATAGGTGATGTGCTTGGAAACGCTATCCTCGGAAAGAAAATGAACTTTGCGGTAAAGCTGGTCTTTGTCGTCATTGGTTCCATAATCTATTATCTGGTGATAGGAGTCGTTTTATGGCTTCGTATGCCTACAAACGATCTGAAGCTCTTTACAGCTATAATCGTTGCAATCTTCCTTGCTATCCCTTATCTTAAGGACAGCATAGGGCATTCCTTTGCTCATGCCAAAAGAATAGGAGGCAGAGAGAATGATCGAGCTTAAGAATATAAAAAAGACCTTCAATCCCGGTACCATAAATGAAAAGCATGCCTTAAACGGCCTTTCCCTGAAGCTTAACGATGGTGACTTCGTCACAGTTATCGGAGGAAACGGAGCAGGAAAGTCAACTATGCTAAATGCTCTTGCAGGAGTCTGGCCTATAGATTCCGGCCAGATCATAATAGACGGTGTGGACGTGACCGGTTATCCTGAGCATAAGAGAGCTCCATTCCTTGGAAGGGTCTTCCAGGATCCTATGACAGGGACGGCTACAGACATGCAGATCGATGAGAATCTGGCTCTTGCTGCAAGAAGAGGAAAGCACAGAGGCTTAGGCTGGGGTATCACAAAGGCTGAGCGAGAGAAATACAGACAGCTTCTGTCGAAGTTCAATCTGGGACTTGAGGACAGGCTTACAGCAAAGGTCGGGCTCCTTTCCGGAGGACAGAGACAGGCTCTTACCCTTCTGATGGCTACTCTTGTAAAGCCAAAGGCCCTGCTGCTCGATGAGCATACAGCAGCTCTCGACCCCAAGACTGCAGCAACTGTTCTTGCCGCTACAGACCGTATCGTAAGCGAGAACAAGCTGACTACCATAATGGTCACTCACAATATGCGAGATGCCATAGCTCACGGTAACAGACTTGTGATGCTAAATGACGGACAGGTGATGCTTGACATCAAGGGAGAGGAGAAAAAGCATCTTACAGTCGAGGATCTCCTTCATAAGTTCGAAGAAGCCAGTGGCGAGGAGTTCGCTAACGACCAGGCAATACTTTCATAAGAATTCATGTATAATATCATTTTTTTCAAGGGCATCCTTGAAACAATGGATTATTTCACAGACAAATGCACCGAGGCGCTTAGCTTACTTGGAGCAGATACCTATATCATAGACGCCGGAGATCCTTCCACCTATAACGGGGAGGATTTCCGGCGTTTCATGGAAAGAGAGAATAAGGCGGTTTTCCTCTGGAATCAGATCGGGCTTAACATGACAGTCGATGGGAACAATCTCTGGGAGAAATACGGGGTGCCCATATATGATTCCATACAGGATCATCCGAGGAATTTTCCTGATACTCTTACAAGTCCTCCTGGAGATTTCCATGCTCTTGTACTCGATAATAACCATGCGGCCTTCATAAGGGAGTTTTATCCAGCTATAAGGGATATACGTTTTTTCCCTAACGGCGGGGCCTGCGAGGGTCAGATGATACCCTATGATAAAAGAAGTATTCCGGTTCTTTACTGCGGCTCTGTGCAGAAGGCTGTAAGCGGTTTCCCTATGCTCTCCATTTTTGCAGATCAGGGAAAAATGTATTACAATCAGACCATCGGCCTTATGATTTCTGACCCGTCTCTTACCACAGAGCAGGCAGTAAGCAGGGTGATAGATGGATGCGGTTTTTCTCCTGATGAGTACCACAGGCTCTTTTTTGCCACATCTGTACAGATAGATATGTATGTCAGACGGTATTTCAAGCTCAGCTTTATGCATGCGCTTGAGAAAAAACGGATTCCTGTTGCTGTTTACGGTGACCACTGGGATGATGGATTTTCTGAGCCAATATCTATACATACAAGGATAAGCTCAAGGCGATGCAATGAGCTTGCCTCTGATGCCAGGATCTCGCTTAATTTCATGCCCTGGTACAAGGACGGATCGAGCGAGAGAGTCTTTAACAATATGCTTGGAGGCTCCCTTTGCATTAGCGACAGGAGCAGATACCTAAGCGACCATTACAGGGATGGAGAGGATATAGTTTTCTTTGATTTGAAGGACCCGGATGGCTTTGCAGACAAGGTTTCCTATTACCTGTCTGATATGGATAAGGCAGCGGAGATCGCTGCAAATGGAGCAAGGAAAGCAGCAGAAAACGACAGCTGGTACTGTCGTATGAAGACCTTTCTTTCGTTTCTAGAGGAAGAAAAATGACTTATTTTCCTTTTTATATAAATATTGATGATAAAAGATTCCTTATAGTCGGAGGCGGCAGGATAGCCGGAGAAAAGCTTTCAAGACTTAAGCAGTTTACAGAAAATATAACTATAGTTGCAGAGGAGTTTTCCTTTGACACAGCAGGCATCGATATCAGGAAAAAGCCTTTTGCGGCAGCAGATCTTGATGGCTTTGATTACTGTATCGCCGCAACAGATGACTGTAAGCTGAACAGATCTATCGGGTCTCTTTGCCGTGAAAGGGGCATACTTGTAAATACAGTAGATGACGAGTCATACTGTGATTTTATTTTTCCCTCTATAATAAAGGAGGGAGATCTGACCGTTTCTGTCTCGACAAACGGCTCATCTCCAGCAATGGCAGCTCTTCTTAAGAAAAGGATAAGGGAGATCCTGCCGGATAATATAGATCAGGTGGCCAGAGAAATGAAAGCTGCCCGCTCTGTTATAAGGAAAAGTGTTCCTGATCAGGATGACAGGAAGGCTGTATACAAGCAGATGCTTAAGACTTGTCTTGACGGAGGAAGGCCGGATATTTATTTTCCCCACAGGATAGTCATTGCTACACGCGGATCGAAGCTGGCCCTGGCTCAGGCAGAAATAGTGAAAAAGAAGCTGGCATGTCTTGGAATGGAGAGTGAGCTTAGGATCATAAGGACCCAGGGAGATAAGGAACAGAAAAAATCGCTGGCTAAGATCGGTGGCCGGGGAGTCTTCGTAAAGGAAATAGAAAGGGCCCTGCTTTCGGGAGAGGCAGATATAGCTGTACATAGTGGAAAGGATCTGCCTTTCGAGCTTGCAGCTGGTCTTACCATAGCAGCTACTCCTGAGGCGGAAAGCGACAGGGACGTAATGCTTTCTGTGACAGATGATCCGGTAAGGATAGGGACAGGCTCACTTCGCCGGATAAAGCAGCTTAAAGCTGTTTTTCCTAAGGCAGAATTCATACCGATCAGAGGAAATGTCGACACCAGGCTTGAAAAGCTGAGATCAGGTCAGGTCGATGCCATTGTGCTTGCGCGTGCAGGGCTTAACCGGCTTTCTATAGATACCGGAGATCTTATAGTAAGGGAATTTACTGACAGAGAGTGTATACCGGCAGCCACTCAGGGAATAATAGCTGTCGAATGCAGGAGGGACAGGAGAGACCTTCTGAATCTTCTCTCCCTTATAGACGACAGTAAGGTCCACAGGAGATTCAACGGAGAGAGAGCCTGTGTCAGGGCACTTGGGGCAGACTGTACCTTTGCAGCTGCCGCCAGATACTATCAGAGCGGCGATAAGGACCTGCCTTTACATGAGACACTTCGAGAGGGAGAGTATCTGATGCCTGTTATGTATCAGGGAATGAGCCATATATTTAAGGGAGATGTTTACAGCTTTGACAGAGACATGTCTTTTGAAACGGTAAGAAGGATATTCCATACAGGAGCCCAGAAGAAGCGGGGGAAGGTATATATTGCCGGAGCCGGGCCTGACTATGAGCTTCTTACCCTAAGGACAAGACAGCTGATAGGAAGCTGTGATGACATAGTATATGATGATCTTATAGACCCATCTGTACTTTCTCTGGCAAGGCCAGATGCGGCCTTTCATCCAGTAGGGAAAAGGCTTGGCTCCCATAAGGCCTCGCAGCAGCAGATAAATGATTTCCTTGTGACACTTGCTGTATCAGGAAGACAGGTGCTGCGTCTTAAGGGCGGAGATCCGTTTGTATTCGGCCGGGGCGCTGAGGAGGCACAGGCGCTTGAGGGAGCAGGTATAGAATATGAGCTGGTGCCAGGCATCACATCCGCAGTCGCTGTGCCTGAGCATTTCGGGATACCAGTCACAAGTCGGGGAGTTGCGAGTGGCTTTATCGTAGAGACAGGACATGCGGCAGAACTTCACAGGGACTGCCTGTCAAGGGTATATCTGATGGGTATCACAAGGCTTGCCCAGATAGTAGATGAGCTGACAAGCGAGGGCTTTCCTGCTGATACTCCGGTTGCAGTGATGAGCAGGGGCTTTAAGAGAGATGAGACTATAATAAGGGGAAGGCTTTCTGATATTGTAGAAAAGGCAGCAGACGCGCCGATGCCAGGTATAATATTTGTCGGTGAGGGTGCCGGGTTTTCTCTTTCCGCCCACAAAAGAGAGTCAGTTACGGTGACAGGTACAAGAAGCTTTGTAGAAAGGGCTGAAAGGATACTTACAGACAGAGGTTTCAGGGTAAAGCCCCTGCCGCATCTCATCACCGAAACAAACGGTGAGGACCTTCCTGACAGCTTTGAGACGGGAAGCATTCTTGTATTTACATCTGCCAACGGAGTGGACAGCTTCTTTAAGGCATATGGTAAGGATCTTAGGACTCTTGCATCTCTAAGGTTTGCTGTGATAGGACCGGGCACTGGAGATGAGCTTCGCAAAAGAGGCTTCTCCTATGACTATATGCCAGAGAACTATACCAGCGAGGCCCTGGCAGAGCTGCTTATAGAAAAGACAGGAGATGAGAGAATATATCTCCTCAGGGCAGACAATGCCTCTGATACTCTGCCAGCCCTTCTTGACTCAGCGCATAAAAAGGTAGAAAATATATGCGTATACAGGACAACTGTGGATCAGAGGCTTATCGCCTCATATGACCCTGATACGGATTATATACTGTTCGGGTCTGCTAACGGGGTCCGCTCATACATTGAGGCAGGAGGAAAAACCAGTAACACCAGAGTGGTCTGCATAGGAGAGCTGACGGCAAGGGCATATGGAAAAAAATGCATTGTAGCCAAAAGGCCGGATCTATACAGCCTGGCAGATGAATTGGAGGCAGCTGTAAGAAATGAGTAGTTTTAGAAGATTCAGAAGGCTTCGGCAGAGTGAGGCCATCAGGAGCTTTGTAAGAGAAAATGAGCTTCATGCGTCGGATTTTATCTATCCGGTGTTTGCTGTGGCCGGGAAAAACATGAAGGTGCCGGTAAAGTCAATGCCAGGCATCTGTCAGTATTCGCTAGACAGGATCGACGAGGAAATAGACAGGGTAGTAGCAGCAGGGATACCGGCTATCCTTATTTTTGGCATCCCTGATCATAGGGATGATGTAGCAAGCGGAGCCTATGATCATCACGGAGTGACCCAGGAGGCCATAAGACATATTAAGGAGAGGTATCCTGACCTTATAATAATAGCAGACGTCTGCCTTTGTGAATATACCTCGACAGGACACTGCGGAATGGTCGATAAGAATGGATATGTGATGAATGACGAGACCCTGCCTCTTCTTACAAAGACAGCAGTAAGCATGGCAGAGGCCGGAGCAGACATAGTGGCTCCATCAGACATGATGGATGGAAGAGTGGCAGCCATAAGGGAGGGACTTGATAAGGCAGGATTTATGCTCACACCTATCCTTTCCTACAGTGCCAAATTCGCAAGCGCTTATTACGGACCCTTCAGGGATGCTGCAGAGTCAGCTCCGAAATTTGGCGACAGGAAGTCATATCAGATGGATCCGGCAAACAGCAGGGAGGCAATGAGAGAGATAGAGGATGATCTGGAGGAGGGAGCCGATATGATCATTGTAAAGCCTGCTATGGCATATCTCGATATCATGAAGGAAGCCAGACGCAGATTCGAGGTACCTCTTATCGCCTATAATGTGAGCGGAGAGTATGCAATGATAAAGGCAGCAGCACAGAATGGCTGGATCGATGAGAAACGGATCACTCTGGAGACGCTTACAGGAATGAAGAGAGCTGGGGCTGACAGGATAATCACCTATCATGCTATAGAAGCCGCAGGCTGGCTTTTAGAATAATGTTTGCTATATCTATAAACAACAGGACAGCTGATGAAAGGCTAAGAGGTGCCCTTACGGTAGCAGACGGGCAGCTTGATTACATGCTTGGCAGGATAAGTGACAGGAACCATGATGCTGTGGTCATCTGCACCTGTAATCGTACTGAGATCTATGGAGAGCTTGGGACAGAAAAGGCTATAAATGCGCTTTCAGCTGTTAGCGGAGTAGATCCCTCTATCATCAGGGAGCACTGCCTGGTTTTTACAGGTGAGGCAGCCATAGGACATCTGTTCAATGTTGCAGCAGGACTTGATTCAATGGTGATAGGAGAGGATCAGATCTTAGGACAGGTAAAGGATGCAGCAAAACGGGCTAGAGCAGCCGGTTGCTATGGTAACTCATTCCCACAGATATTTCAGGCAGCCTTTGCAGCAGCAAAAAAGGTAAAGACCGATACCCTGCTGTCAAAGACTTCTGTTTCTATAGCGACCCTGGCTGCCTCCTGCTGTCACCGGTTTTCTGATCATAAAAAGAAGATCCTTATGATAGGGGCCGGAGGCGATATAGGAAGCTCGCTCAGAAAGGACCTGCTTTCCTACGGCGACTGCCAGATCACGGCTACTGTTCACAGGAACCGCTTCAGTGACAGAGGCATAAGACTTATCGACTATCATGACAGATATCAGGGGATAGAGGATTACGATATTATCATTTCCGCTACCAAAAGTCCCCACTATACAGTGATAAGGACCAGACTTCCAGACCAGATGACCGATAAGAGCAGGCTTTTTATCGATCTGTCGGTTCCATCTGATATAGATCCTGCAGTAAGCGGTATAAAGGGGGCAAGACTTGTCACTATAGATGATTTCAGGCAGCTTGCCAGGGAAAACAATGACAGGAAGGCCACCGCTGTAGAAAAGGCGGAAATGATAATAAAGGAAGAGAAGGAGGCTCTGTTAAAGGAGATTAGTATCAAGCAGATAATTCCGGATCTGGACAAATATTCCAACAGATATGGCCAAGGCTTCAGGAAATTCCTGTTTGATTACAAGAAAAAGGCAGATGCCGATGATTTCGCGAAGTTTATCAGTACAGCTCTTTCTATGATAGAGCATTAAGGAAATTGAGATGGCGACAAGTGTTTTTGTGATGGCCCACAGGCCATATGACAAGCCCGATGATCCTGCATACAGGACCCTGTTCGTCGGTGCAGCCGGTAAGGAAGACATAGAAAAAGGCTGCCTTAGGGATGACAGGGGAGAGGATAATATTTCTGACTTGAATCCCTATTTTTCTGAGCTGACAGGGATCTACTGGCTTTTTAAGAACTATAAGGGTCAGGAAAATATAGGGGCCTGTCATTACAGGAGGTATTTCTGCGACAGAGCCTTAAGGGTGCTTTCGGGAGAGAGACTTGACCAGCTGCTTGATGAATATGATCTTATCACCTCAAAGAATATAAGGACAGAGATCAGCTACCGGGACAGCTATGCCAGGGCACATAATGTGGCCGATCTTGACGCTGTCGGAGAAACGATAGCGAGACTATATCCTGATTACAGCAGGGCCTTTGAAGAGGTGATGAACGGAAGGGACCAGTATTTCGGCAATCTTTTCTGTATGCCAAGGCCTCTTTTTGACGAATACTGTCAGTGGATGTTTACGATTCTGCTTGAAACCATGCCTGCCATAGATATGACTGGCTACAATGCTTATCAGCAGAGGGTTTATGGCTTTCTTACAGAAAATCTACCTATGGTTTTCATAAGGGCAAGAGGGCTTAAGAACTATGAGAGCAATATAGTCTGCACAGGGGAAAAGGCTGAGACAAGGGAGGTCCTTCTTGCTGTCAGGGAGCTTCTCTTAGAAAAAAGAACCGCTAAGGCAAAGAGTATGCTTCAGGAGATCCTGAAGGAGAGACCGGAGGTGGCATTGCCTACGTCTGATCCCCGCGCAAGCCTTGAGCTTACCAAGCAGATCCTTTTCATAAAGGACCACCAGGAGCAGACCGGGGCAGACAGCTATTTCGCAAGGGAAAATGATCTAAAAGCCTTGATAGATCACTATAAGGAATGCTATCTGGCTCTGTCACATCTCTCAGATCATGAGGAAGTAGGAGCTGATCTGACAAAAAGGCTTATTGATGACGGATTTGATCTCTTCGAGGCAAATGTGATACTTTCAAATGATCCGTCTGAGAGATTCGGGAGAGAGAAGCTTGATCCATCGAATATAATAAAAGGGATCGGAGCTATATGCAAGAAATGAGGTTATTATAATGGGACTTAATACAGAAAATTCAGAAATAGCATTTAAGGATGCGAAAAGCTATATACCCGGAGGAGTGGATTCTCCGGTCAGGGCCTTTAAGAATGTCGGCATGACTCCTCTTTTTATCAATAAGGCAAAGGGAGACAGGATATGGGATATAGACGGCAATGAGTTCATAGACTATGTCGGATCATGGGGACCTAACATAATAGGGGCAGCAAATGAGAGGGTAGTAACGGCAGTAAGCGCTGCAGCGCAGAAGGGACTTACCTATGGTGCTCCGACAATCGCAGAGACCATACTTGCAAGGGAAATATGCGAGGCTTATCCATCTGCGGAAAGGGTGAGGCTTGTAAACAGCGGGACTGAGGCCTGTATGAGCGCTATCCGCGTGGCCCGCGGCGCTACAGGAAGAGACAAGATAATAAAGTTCCGCGGCAACTATCATGGCCATTCGGATGCTCTTCTGGCATCAGCAGGTTCAGGAGTGCTTACCGATTCCCTGCCTGACTCCGCAGGAGTACCGGCTAATGCGACGAAGGACACCCTGCTTGCAGACTATAATGATCCGGAGTCTGTCGAAGCACTTTTTCTGGCTAATAAGGACCAGATAGCAGCTGTCATAGTCGAGCCTGTCGCCTGCAATATGGGAGTAGTCCCTCCTAAGAAGGGCTTTCTTGAGGCCTTAAGGAGTATTACAAAAAAATACAGGGCTCTTCTCATATTTGACGAGGTGATCACAGGATTTCGGCTTTCCTATGGCGGAGCAGCTCAGGCCTTTGGCATTTCACCTGATATGGCCTGCTTCGGAAAGATAGTAGGAGGCGGAATGCCTCTGGCAGCCTATGGCGGAAAAAAATGGATAATGAGCAAGGTGGCTCCTGAGGGAGATGTCTATCAGGCAGGGACCCTGTCAGGAAACCCGATAGCTGTTGCAGCTGGTATAGAGACTCTTTCTATACTAAAAAGTCATCCTTCCATCTATGAGAGGATCGACCAGAAGGCAGCTCTGCTTGAGCGGGCATTCAGGGATAAGGGGCTTAATGTAAACAGGGCCGGTTCGCTTCTTTCTGTATTCATGACAGACCAGCCTGTCACGGACGAGAAGAGCGCCAAAAGCTCAGATACCGAAAAGTTTGCCGACTATTTTTCACAGATGCTTAATAATGGCATCTATGTGGCTCCGTCACAGTTTGAGGCCATGTTTGTTTCGGCAGTCCATACAAAAGAAGACATCGCAAAAACCTGCGATGTCATAAAGGCGCTTGATATTTAATAATCGACACTTAAAAGCATAAGACCCTTTGCCGGAGCAGTAGGTCCGGCAGCCTTACGGTCCCTGGCTTCGAGGATATTTTTAACATCTTCCGGCTCTATTCTTCCTTGGCCAACAAGGAGAAGTGTGCCTACTATTATCCTTACCATGTTCTGAAGGAAGCCTGTTCCATGGAGAGTGAAGTAGATATAGCCCTTTGATCTTCTGATCTCTATTCTGTCAACGACTCTTACAGTGGATTTTTTGAATCTTGAATTGCCGCAGAAGCTTCTGAAGTCATGTGAGCCCTGAAGGAAGGCAGCAGCACGCTGCATTTTCTCAATGTCCACATCGTTTTCAAGGATGCTTATATATTTCCTGTTGAATACAGGATGGACAGGCCCATAGAAGGCGCTGTATCGGTAGGTCTTGCCGACAGCGTTGTATCTGGCATGGAAGCGGTCGCTTGCAAGGTTTACCTCTCTTATTGCTATATCATCAGGGAGATATCTGTTACAGTAGTCCCTTATCTGGTCGCATGAGAGGTCAGTGTCCATTTTTACAGAGGCTATCATGCCTCTTGCATGGACTCCGGCGTCTGTCCTTCCGGCTCCTATCAGGTCAGGGACAGGCGCGATTTCCTGATCAGGATAGAGCATACGGGATAGAACACTCTCGATCTTTCCTTGTATGGTAGGCTTATCAGGCTGATGCTCCCAGCCGAAGTAACGGCTTCCGTCATATTCTATTTTAAGCTTGTAGTTTTTCATAAGGCAAGACCACTGTCATAGGAGAGGTTGGAAAGATCATTTTTCAGCATATCGACATAGCTGAAGTAATCACGGCTGCCGCATTCAGAGGAGAAGAGACAGAAATAAAGGTAAAGTCTCCTTATATATTTCTTCTCCGCACTTGCGAAAAGCTCATAGAATGAGGCCCTCGAATGGTGGGTCAGATCCCATGGATTCTTCCATTCGAGATGTCTTAGGTTGCATGGATCTGTATATGTCTTATGGCCGTCGTTTGCTATCATGGCAGAAAACTGGGGATGTTTCAGAAAATCATCCTCAAAGCTTCTTACAAGCTTTTTCTTCCATCTGTTTCTGTCCTCCATAAGGTCATAGACTATCCTTGTGAAACGGAAGGCCTGAGTGACCTCAAAGGAGACAAGGACCATCTCCGGATAGGTCATGGCTGCTGCTCTCTGGATCAGGGATCCTATCAGGATAGCATCGGCCTGACTAAGCTCTATAGTCTTCGATGGTATGAATTCCGACGGGCGAAGCTTCAGATAGTGGGCTAAAAGAGCGCAGTCTATATCGGCTTCGAGAAACATATGGTTGTAGAAGCCCCTGTTGCTGTGGTCATTTATGTCCTTCTTTGTCCTGTAATGGATGTAAGGGTGACATGTCGTATCCATAGTATAATGTCCGATGAATCCGGCCGTATAAGCATGGGCGACCCCTCTTAGTCCGGGATCGTTTATGGATTCGGATACCTTTATCAGATTCGTGATAAAGGCCAGGGTCCTGTCGTGGTGCATTATCTCTCCGGTATTTCTCTTGTGGGTATAGGACAGGGGGTTATAAAAAAATATATCCGGTCCCTGCTGTCCCAGGGCATATACCGCCGGATGAGATCTGACTACATCCCACATTGAAAGACTCTCTGGTGTATTGAGTTTTTTTAAGATATTCCGGGATTCTATCCCGAAAACATAGTGTGAACGAAAACCTGGCATGATTCCTGCTTTCTAGTCTGCTTTTTTAACCACGATATTATAACAGAATAATCACCTTTTAGGAAGTAGTAAGGGACATGTGATGATAAAAGAAAGGAAGTGTATTTAATGCGACTTGATAAATATCTTGCCTCGGCTACACAGATGACGAGAAGGGAGATAAAGAGAGCTCTTAAGAAAACGCCGGCCGTAGTAGACGGGGTAAAGGTATCTGCTCCAGAGACCCAGGTGGATGTCAGGTCAGTAGTCCGCTTTATGGGTGAAAAAATAGAATACCATGAATATACCTATATACTTATGAACAAGCCTGCCGGTCTGGTCTGTACAAACAGGGAGGGCAGGAATCCGACTGTTTTTTCTATTCTCGATGACAGGCTTAAGGGAAAGGAACTCTTTACTGTCGGAAGGCTCGATAAGGATACGACAGGACTTCTTATAATAACGGATGACGGTGATCTGTCCCATAGGATGATGCATCCGAAAAAGCATGTGGAAAAGACCTACAGCCTGACCTGTGACAGACCTATCCCTCAGTCAGCTGTGGAGAGCTTCAAGGCGGGGATAGACATAGGAGATGATAAGCCGACAAAGCCGGCTGATCTTGTGATTTCAGGTATTGACGAAAAAAGCGCCCTTCTTACTATCTCCGAGGGCAGATTTCACCAGGTAAAAAGGATGATGAAGGCAGTCGGCTGTGAGGTCATAGCGCTTAACAGATGCTCTGTCGGTGACTTTGACCTGAAGGATGGCCCCTCGGTCGGGGAATATCGTTTCTTCAACGAGAGAGAGCTTGAAATAGTGGACAAAATAAAGAATCAGTAAAAAACTGTGGATAAGCTTATCCACAATACAGATGAGGGCCTGATATAAAAAGGTTATTAAACCGCGTTTTTATTGACTGTGATCCGGAGAAAATAGTTGGTTTATGAATAAACTATTTCCTCGGGCGAATTATCCACATAATAAACGAGAAACGGCCGATCACTTATCGACAGCTTTCCACAGGATTTTGTGGAAAAAAGTCCGCTATCTTAACTGATGAATGGTTTTTCAACGGCTTTATCCACTTTCTCCACATTTCAAGGGTGTATAGATATCGTTGATGCATGGATCACCCATTAAAACCTGTCGAATCTGGCCTTATTTATTATTTCTGGTTGGAAAAGCTGTGGAAAAACAGTGGAAAAATCCACTTGAAATCTTTCCCCAAATCCTGTATTATAAAGAAGCTGTTTTAATGCAGCATGTAGTCCGGTGACTCGGGAGGCTTACAGGGCTCCCTGATTATTATTGAAGGTAAGCATATGGCAAAGGATGAAGCAACCGTTAAAGAGGGTCAGGAGAGCAGTACTGAGGCAGAGATAAGAGAGTTCAGATCGCATCTCGGCATAGGAGACCATGATGACGAGACACCTCTGATCGGGAAGATGGAGCAGGCGCTCGATCGTTTCGCGGAGGTAGACAGCAAGGATATCCTTGATGCTCTGAATAGTCTTTCGGATGAGGACGACAGATAGTCAGGCGGATATGGCGGAATTGGCAGACGCGCCAGATTTAGGTTCTGGTGGGAGACCGTGCAGGTTCAAGTCCTGTTATCCGCAGTTTACTATGGACGGGGATGCATTGGAGCCGGCTGGCACCGATGTGTCTCTGTTTTTTTGTGTATGATAGAAAGGATGGCTATGGAGAAGATTACAAGCTTTACGATCAACCATCTGAAGCTGCTTCCGGGAGTCTATGTATCCAGAAAGGACAGCTTCGGCGATGCGGTGATCACCACCTTTGATCTTAGGATGACTGCTCCGAACAGGGAGCCTGTGATGAATACGGCTGAGATGCATACTATAGAGCATTTAGGCGCCACATTCCTAAGGAACCATAAGGACTTTGGGGATCGGACTGTTTATTTCGGGCCTATGGGATGCAGGACAGGATTCTATATGCTGCTTGCCGGTGACTATGACTCTGAGGATATACTTCCGCTTGTCATAGAGATGTTTGAATTCATCAGGGACTTCGACGGAGACGTACCGGGGGCTGCTCCCCGTGACTGCGGCAATTATCTGGATCAGAATCTGTCTATGGCGCATTATCTTGCAAAGAGGTATCTTAAAGTGCTTAAGGATGCGACGGAGGAGAACCTCCATTATCCGGAGTAGAAATAAGGAATAAGGTGTTATTATGAGGATTGGTATTATTGGAGCCATGGAGGTCGAGGTTGACCATCTGAAGGCTGAAATGAATGTAAGTCGTACTGTTGAACGTGCAGGGATGAGCTTTTTCGAGGGAAAGATCGGAGACTCGGATGTAGTAGTGGTAAGATGCGGTATAGGTATGGTAAATGCCGGTGCCTGCGTTCAGATACTCGTTGACTGCTTTGATGTGACTCATGTGATAAATACAGGAGTGGCCGGCTCACTTGACAACCGTATAGATATAGGAGACATTGTCGTATCAGAGGATGCGGTGGTGCATGATTTTGATGTGACACCGCTTGGATACAAGCCTGGAGAGATCCCGGGAGTGGGTACCTTAAGCTTCCCGGCAGACAGCTATCTTAGGGAATGTGCGATCAGTGCGGTAAAGGAGGCTGCGCCTGATATCCATGTCTTCTCAGGAAGAGTCGTATCAGGAGACCAGTTTATAGCAGGAAACGAGAAGAAGAAGGCTATAATCGACCAGTTCGGCGGTATGTGTACAGAGATGGAGGGAGCCGCTATAGCCCAGGTCGCTTATCTGAACAGGGTTCCGTTTGTCATAATAAGGGCTATATCTGATAAGGCTGATAATTCAGGCAGCGAGGACTATCCTTCATTTGAGAAGAAGGCAGCAAGACATTGTGCTGCTATAGTAGAGTACATGCTGAAGAATATCAGAGCATAAAGCCCTGCTTGACAACCATAGATAGATTGTATACAATGAAATAGTGCTTTGTGCACTAATCTATCTGACTGGAGATCTTTTATGGGTGACAATAAGTATGATTGCCTGAAGCTGGAGAACCAGCTGTGTTTTCCGCTTTACGCCTGCGCTAAGGAGGTCGTAAGAGCATATAAACCGTATCTTTCCAAGCTTGATCTGACCTATACCCAGTATATCACTATGATGGTGCTATGGGAAAGGAAGCAGATGAATGTAAAAGAAATAGGTGAATGTCTCTACCTTGATTCCGGGACGCTTACCCCGCTTCTGAAGAAGCTTGAATCCAAGGGATACATAAAGAGACACAGGAGTGAAAAGGACGAGAGAAATCTGCTGATTTCGATCACGCCTTATGGTATGAAGCTGAGGGATAAGGCACTTGCAGTACCTGAGAGGATGTCGGAATGCTTATGCCTGAGCAGTGACGAATCAAAGGAGCTCTACAGGCTTTTGTACAAGTTTTTGGATAATAATAGAAAGTAAGAGCCTCTGGCTCTTTGTACCGAGCGGTATCGTTATTCCAGTGGATATGATCACCGCTTTTTTGATTAAGGAGAAGAAATGGCAAAGTGGATGAGCCTTATGAAGAAGGCTGATTTCAAGAAGATAGCAGCCGATCTGGGCATAGATCAGGTGACTGCGAGGGTGCTTGTAAACAGGCATTTATCCGAGGAGGATATGAAGGGTTTTTTGAATCCCGACCTTGGCAGCTTAAATGATCCTCTTCTTATGTCGGACATGGAGCGGGCCTGTGAGCTTATCAGAGGGCTTATCAAGGATAAGAAGAGGATCCGGGTAGTGGGAGATTATGATGCCGATGGCATATGTTCTACCTATATCCTTATCGATGCATTAAGAAGGCTGGGGGCAGACTGCGACTTTTGTCTGCCGGACAGGGTAAAGGACGGATACGGTCTGAATCCTGACATGGTAGAGCAGGCAGCAGAGGATGGTATAGAAGCCATCATCACCTGTGATAATGGTATAGCAGCCTCTCCTGCTGTAAGTCTGGCTAAGGAGAAGGGTATGACTGTAATAGTAACAGATCATCATGAGATACCTTTCTCCACAGCAGAGGGAAATGAGGGAGAGTTGCCAGAGGCCTTTAATACCGGATCGGGAGTCTATGACGCCATATCAGGGGACAAGATATATCATCTCCCTCATGCTGATGCTGTAATTGATCCACACAGGATAGATGACAAATATCCGTTTCCGGGGATATGTGGAGCAGTCGTAGCATGGAAGCTTGTATTTGTCCTGTTTTCCGGAGAGGCGGATTCATATATGGATTATCTGCCAGAGGCAGCTTTCGCTACGATCACAGATATAATGGAGCTTGTCGATGAGAACAGGATAATAGTCTATTACGGACTTAAGGCAATGGCTGAGGCGAAAAATCCGGGACTTGATGCACTTATAGAATGCTCTGGCCTGGATAGGACAAGGATCAGTGCATATAATGTGGGCTTTGTCCTAGGTCCATGCTTTAATGCGTCAGGCAGGATAGATACGGCAGAGACAGCAGTATCGCTTCTTCTTGAAAATGACAGGGAAAAGGCTTTGGCTATAGCAAACAAGCTGGTGAAGCTTAACGATCAGAGAAAGTTCATGACCACAATGGGTGTAAACAAGGCCTTTGCCATGCTAAGCGAGCTTGAGGAGATACCGGATGTGATAGTCATATATATGCAGGATCTGCATGAGAGTCTCTGCGGTCTTGTCGCAGGAAAGCTCAAGGAAAAGTACAACAGGCCTGTTTTTGTCCTTTGTAAGACAAAGACCGGAGAGGTAAAGGGAAGCGGAAGAAGCATCGAGGCATATTCGATGTATGAGAAAATGGTAGAGGCAAACGAGGCCTATGAGCAGGAGAATCCGGACAATGGAGGAGTATTTATAAGGTTCGGCGGACATCCAATGGCAGCAGGCCTTTCAATGAGGGAGACGGATATAGACTGGCTTAGGAATTATTTGAACCAGCATTCAGACCTTTCGGCCTCGGATATGGAAAAAAGAGTCATAATAGATGTGCCAATGCCGCTCTGGTATGTTAAAATACCTCTTATAGACGAGCTTTCACGACTTGAGCCCTTCGGGAATGGAAACCCAAGGCCTGTCTTTGCGGAAAAGGGGCTTCCCCTCGTGTCCTATCGGATGATAGGAAAGGGGCAGCAGTACAGGAAGCTTCGCCTTTCATCCCATGGCAGGGTCGTGGATGCACTCTATTTCGGGGAGGGCGCAGCCATGGATGGAGCCATAAGAGAGGCCTTTGGAAGAAGCCAGCTCGATAAGGCTATGGCCGGGATGAAAAATGATATCAGGCTTGACATAGTCTATTATCCTGATATAAATGATTATATGGGGACAAAAAGTGCGGAGGCCCGTATCACGGATTTCCGCGTAAGGAAGGGTTAAATAGGAAATGATCTATGGTAAAGGAGAATTTTTCACTTAAGTCATCTGACGATGCAGGGACAGATCTCCACTGCGTGGAATGGAAAGCGGACGAGTATATGGCACCTAAGGGAGTCATCTTCTTAGTCCATGGTATGATCGAGTATATCGAAAGATACGAGGGCTTCGCCAGATATCTGACAGACCGGGGATTTGTCGTTATTGGCCATGACCACATCGGTCACGGAGAATCGGTATCAGGAGATGACGGATCAGAGCTTGGTATTATGCATACGAGGACTCCGGATAGGACCATGTGTTTTGATATGAGGACAGTCTTCCATTATGGAAGAAATAGGTATCCGGATATACCATGCTTTTATCTGGGACACTCTATGGGAAGCTTTCTCTTAAGGGAGTTCCTGTGTATCTACCCTGAGGAGACTAAAGAGCTGAATGGGGCTGTGATAGTAGGGACAGGTACAACTCCGACTCCTGCCATAATCCTTGCAAAGCTTGTGATAGGAGCTGCGGCTCTTTTTCATGGATGGGACTATAAGAGTCAGCGGGTCACGGACTTCCTGTTTTCAGGCGACTATCACAGATTCAATATGGATGGTTCACAGCCAAAGGACAGCTGGCTTACAAAGGATATTGAAGTAGTAAAAAAATATTATAATGATCCTCATGACACCTTTCTTTTCTCCCTGAACGGATACAGAGGACTTACCTCGGCCATGCTCTATGACAATTCGGTCAGTAACATAAGGAGGATAAGAAAGGATCTGCCGATCCTGTTTGTCTCTGGCTCAGACGATCCTGTCGGCTCCATGGGCAGGGGAGTAAGAAAGGCCTGTGACAGGTTTAAAAGGGCTGGCCTTTCGGATGTATCCATCAGGCTTTTTCCCGGCGACAGACATGAGGTCCTTAACGAAACCGACAGGGATAAGGTCTATGACTTTATTTATGATTGGATAGAAAAACATGTGTGATGCATATACATCATTTGCAGAGGTTTATGACCTCTTTATGGACAATGTGCCTTATGATGACTGGAGCAGGAGAATCGATTTGCTGCTTAAGGAATATCTGCCCCGTAGGTCAGATCAGGCGCCCATGGTGCTTGACCTGGGCTGCGGAACAGGTCAGATCACAAGGCGCTTAAGAGATATGGGATATGATATGACAGGAGTCGATGGCTCAGATGAGATGCTTTATATAGCAAGATCAAAGGAGAACGACGACTCCATTCTATATATCTGCCAGGATATGAGGCAGCTTGACCTTTTTGGCACTTATAATGCAGTAGTAAGTGTCTGCGACTGCATGAACTATATCACAGATATAGATGATCTGACAGAGGTCTTCTTCAGGGTCAATAACTTCCTTGATCCGGGAGGACTGTTTATCTTTGATATAAATACTATTTACAAGTATGAAAATGAGCTTTCTGACAATACATTTGCCGAGAACAGGGAAGAGGGAAGCTTCATCTGGGAGAATTCCTATGACAGGGCGGAAAGGATGAATTACTATGATCTGACTCTTTATATAAGAAAGCATAAGGACAGCTACAGCCGCTTTTTCGAGGAGCATATACAAAGGGCCTACAGCCGGGAGGAGATAGTAAGTGCCCTTGAGAAGGCTGGCCTTATGCTTATAGAGGTGCTCGATACCGACAGTGGACTTGCTGTAAGGCCCGATTCGGAAAAGATCACGTTTGTTGCCAGAGAATACATGAAGGACCCTTTAAGACCAGGATTCTATAAGGATGGAACAAGACAGAAAGGATTACTATGAAGGATTACCTCGTAAGAGCTATAGCTGCAGATGATCAGATCAGGGCCTTTGCGGTAAGCGACAGAGGAGTGGTAGAGACGGCAAGAGCCAGTCACGATACCTGGCCGGTTGCAACGGCTGCTCTGGGAAGAGCGCTTTCGGCCTCGCTTATGATGGGCTCCATGATGGAGGGAGAAAGGGACGAGGTCACCCTGCAACTGATCGGTGACGGTCCCCTGGGCGGAGTGACTGTAACCGCTGATTCGGCCGGCCATACAAAGGGCTTTGTGAATAATCCCCATGTAGATCTTCCTGAAAAGGAAAACGGTCACTTAGATGTCGGAGCAGGGATAGGGAAAGGATATCTAAGGGTCATAAGGGATATGGGACTAAAGGAGCCCTACAGCGGGACCATAGGACTGGTATCGGGAGAGGTCGCAGAGGATCTGACATATTACTATGCCGAGAGCGAGCAGGTCCCTTCATCGGTAGGGCTTGGGGTCTTAGTAGATACCGACCTTACTGTCAGGCAGGCAGGAGGCTTTATAGTCCAGCTGATGCCGGGGACAGATGATGCGACGATCGACCGTCTGTCAGACAATATTTCAAGGATCGAGTCTGTTACAGACATGCTTGAAAAGGGATATAGTCCTGAGATGATGCTTCAGAAAATACTTGACGGCTTTGACATGGAGCTTACCGAAAAGCGGGATGTATCGTTTTTCTGCGGCTGCAGCCATCAGAGATTTGCAGAAAAGATAAGGACCCTGTCGAGACAGGACAGGGAGGATATAGCCGTAGGAGATGAGCCTGTCGAGGTAGTCTGCAGGTTCTGTGGAAAGAAATACACCTTTTCACCGGAGGAGATTCTTGGAAGATAAGGAGGCTGTTATGTCAGATGGATTCGTTCGTGTCGCGACGGTGACGCCGGAAACGATAGTAGGAGATACGGTATCAAATGCACAGTCTATAGTCGAATGGGCTGATAGGGCAGCAGGAGAGGGAGCACAGATCATAGTATTTCCTGAGCTTTGCATTACCGGTTATACCTGCGGCGAGCTCTTTTTTCAGGATAGTCTGCAGAGGGGAGCAATCGCAGCCTTAAGAGGTATAGCCGAAAACACCAGGGAGCTCGATGCCATAATCTTTGTCGGCCTGCCGCTCAGATTCAAGGGACATCTGAGAAATGTCGCTGCAGCAGTCTGTCACGGAAGGATCCTGGGCTTTGTCCCTAAGATGAATCTTCCAAACTACGGCGAATTCTACGAGGCAAGATACTTTGCCCCTGGTCCACAGTATCCTGAGACTATTTCTCTTCCGAACGGTGAGGTGCCGATCGGAAGCACGCTCATATTTTCCTGCGAGAGCATACAGGGTATAGATATAGGAGTGGAGCTATGCGAGGATCTCTGGGTGCCGGATTCTCCCTCGACCCATGCGTCTATGTCAGGGGCAGATATTATAGTAAACCTTTCTGCCTCGGATGAGCTGACAGGCAAGGCCTCATACAGGAAGCAGCTTATAGCCATGCAGTCCGCAAAGACCTATACCAGCTATCTCTATGCGAGCGCCGGTATCGGAGAATCCACTCAGGATCTGGTATATTCAGGCCATTGCCTTATTGCTGAAAATGGCCGGATCCTTGCAGAAACAAGGCCCTTTACCGGAAATATGGCCATAAGTGAGATCGATACAGAGGAATCCCTTAAGCGCAGGGAGCAGATGAATACCTTTCAGGAAGACTATGAGTATGATCTTGTTCCGTTCAGGCTTTCTCCTGTAAGGGTGGAGCTTTCGAGACAGGTCGATCCCCATCCATTCGTTCCTTCAGACAGCAGCCATCTTAGAGCACGCTGTGAGGAGATCCTTGATATTCAGGCCTATGGACTGAGGAAAAGATTAGCTCATACGAAAGCCAAGACTGCAGTGATAGGCATATCCGGAGGCCTTGATTCTACGCTTGCTCTTCTTGTCACCGTAAGGGCATTTGATATATTAGGCCTTGACAGAAAGAATATAATCGGAGTCACCATGCCTGGCTTCGGAACGACAGACCGGACCTATGATAATGCAGTCTCTATGATAAGGACCCTTGGAGCCACTCTGCGCGAGGTCGATATAAGGGCAGCTGTAAGGCAGCATTTCATCGATATAGGGCAGGATCAGGACAAGCATGATGTGACCTATGAGAATTCCCAGGCCAGGGAAAGGACCCAGATCCTTATGGATATAGCAAACAAGGAGGGCGGTCTGGTTATAGGGACCGGAGATATGTCTGAGCTTGCACTGGGCTGGGCCACCTATAACGGAGATCATATGTCCATGTATGCAGTGAACTGCTCGGTTCCAAAGACTCTTGTCCGTCATCTGGTAAGCTTCTATGCGGATTATTATGGAAAAGAAAATGAGGAACTGAGGAAGGTCCTGCTTGATGTCCTTGATACTCCTGTTTCACCGGAGCTTCTGCCTCCTGAGGAGGATGGCAGCATAGCACAGAAGACAGAGGACCTTGTCGGCCCATATGAGCTGCATGATTTCTACTTATATTATATGCTAAGATACGGATATTCTCCGGAAAAGATCTATTTCCTTGCGAAAAATGCCTTTGCTGATCTGTATGATGAAGAAACGATAAGGAAGTGGCTTAAGGTATTCTATAGGAGATTCTTCGCCCAGCAGTTCAAGAGGAGCGCGATACCGGATGGACCTAAGGTCGGTACGGTGGCTCTTTCTCCAAGAGGAGACTTAAGGATGCCGTCCGACGCGTCAGCTGCTATATGGCTTCAGGAGATAGAGGACCTCTAAGTCACTAGTCCAGCCAGGCAGGGATCCGGACCCATTTGAAAAATACAGGATAGAGGACAGAAAACATTATAAATGCCCCTATTATATCAAGTATAGTATGCTGCTTTATAAATACTGTTGAGAGTATGATAAGAATAGCTATGACAGGTGCAGCAATACGGTTAAGCCTGCTATTTCTGGCCTCCTTTGATCTCTCGATAGCTGTGCATATCACGAGCGAATTGTAGACGTGGATCGAGGGCATCACATTTGTCGGAGTATCAGCGGCATAGATAGCACCGACCATTTTTGAAAAAACATCATTTCTCAGAGAGGAAGGCCGCAGCTCCTGCGCATTTGGGAAGACGATGGATACTATTATGAATATTGTCATGCCTGAAAACAGCGCAAACGCTATCCTGTAGTACTCATCTCCATCATCGTGGAGAAAGGCCGGCAGAAGCCCCCATACATGGTAGAAAAACCACAGATAATATGCGATTACGAACTGGGGTATGAATGGGATCATATGGTCGAATTGGGTGTCGAGAATGAAGAAATGTCTGTTGACAAGTACATGCTCAATGATATAGAAACACACCAGATATATTATGAAATAGGAAAGGACAGCTATCCTTTTCCTTTTCTTATATAAAAAATCCTTTACCTTTATACTCATGGTGGATATTGTATCATAGAATACAATTGAAAAAAAGAGCTTTTTGTAGTACCATAGGCACGTTAAGGAAAAACTATGAAAAAGAAAATCATGATACCAATAGCTGTGGTTACGGCCGCAGCGGCAGTCTATGCAGGAGGCTGCGCATACTTTGGCAGTCATATGCTGCCTAACAGCGTTCTTGTCGAGGAGGACGCATCAAATCAGGACAGGAAGGGCATAATAGACATTCTCGACAGGGATGCGGATTCATATACCCTTGAGATAGACGGAGATTCTACAACCGACGTGATCTACGGTAAGGAGGTTTCCCTGGAGCTTGACGGAGCAGCCAGGGAGAGGGCAGCAGACCAGATCCTTTCATCTCAGAATGTGGCATCATGGCCTTTAAGGTTCTTTGGCGGCAAAAAGGAGGTCTTAGTCCCGGCACTTTCAGCAGACTTTGACAAGGCCTTACTGGATAAGCGGATAGATGAGCTATCGGCTGTGAATGAAAAAGCGAGAAAGTCAGAAAATGCATCCTGCAAGCTAAAGGGAGAGAAGTTCGTTATAGTGCCTGAGGTCTATGGCACACAGATAAAGAAGGAGACCCTGAAGCAGAATATAATAGATTCCCTTTCGACTCTTTCAGACCGGCTTGACCTGAGAAAGAGCGGCTGCTACAAGGATCCTTCGATAAAGAAAAATGACCCAGTCCTTAAGAAAGCAGAGAAGAAGCTTAATGCATATCTTAAGCCCAATATAAGTTACAGGCTTGGAGGAAGATCGGTTACCGTTTCGAAGGAGGACCAGGCAAAGTGGTTTAAGGCTGATAAAAAGGGCAATGTAAGCTTTGATGATGATGCCATCTATGCATTTGTCAGAAGCTGCGGCTATAAGTACAATACCTTCGGACTGCCGAGAAAGCTTAAGACCCAGTATGGCAAGACAGTTACCATAAAGGGCGGAGACTACGGCTGGTGGATAAACTATCCTGCAGAGGTAAAGCAGCTCAAGGCCGATGTAAAGGCCGGTAAAGATGTGAAGAGAGATTTCATCTATCACAGCGAGGCGGCAAATCACGGCCCGGCAGCAAGCGACTACGGTGACACCTATGCCGAGGTCAATATAGGTGAGCAGCATATGTTCATGATAGTAAAGGGAAAGAAGGTCCTTGAATCCGACTTCGTATCAGGAAACACAAGTCTGAACCGCGGTACGCCTACAGGCACATATACGATCAAGTACAAGGAAAAGGATGCGACACTTAATGGAGAAAACTATTCCACACCGGTAAGCTGGTGGATGCCGTTTAACGGCGGTATCGGCTTCCATGACGCACCATGGCGTCACGGCAGGTTCGGCGGAGAGATCTACAAGACAGCAGGATCCCACGGCTGTATAAACCTTCCGCCGGAGGTGGCAAAGAAGCTTTTTACCTATGTATATAAGGGTATGCCGGTACTGGTATATAATTACAAGGCAAAGGATACGAAAAAAGCAGCTGAGGATTGATCAGAGAAAAGAGAAAGATTATGAGCACCTGGGAAGAAAAAGTTCATAAGGTGACTCCCTATACTCCGGGAGAACAGCCGAAGAATAAGAATGTGATAAAGCTTAATACGAATGAGAACCCATATCCGCCGGCCTCCTCTGTAAAGAGGATAATAGAGTCGGCTGACTATGAGGTCCTGCGCAGATATCCGGATCCGCTGGCATCCGGACTATTACAGGCTCTCTCTGACAGCTACGGAGTTCCTAAGGATCAGATCTTCGTAGGAGTAGGCTCTGATGATGTGCTTGCAATGAGCTTCCTTACCTTCTTTACATCAGGAGAGAGAATCCTTTTCCCTGATGTGACCTATTCGTTCTATGACGTGTGGGCAGATGAATTCCGTATACCATTTGATACAGTACCCTTAAGGGAAGATCTTTCTATAGATAAGGAAGGCTTTATCGGTAAAAACGCTGGCGGAATAGTGATTCCCAATCCTAATGCTCCTACAGGTCTTGATGCCGGAGTAGATACGCTTGAGGAGATCATAAGGGATAATCCCCAGTGCGTTGTGATAATAGACGAGGCATATGTGGACTTCGGAGCAGAATCGGTTCTGCCGCTTATAGACAAGTATGACAATCTGCTTGTGACACAGACCTTCTCGAAGTCAAGGGCCCTTGCCGGCAGCAGGATAGGCTTTGCCTTCGGCAGCAGGAAGCTTATAAAGTATCTGAATGATGTAAAGTTTTCATTTAATTCATACACTATGGACTATATCACCCAGCAGGTGGGTATAGCCTCACTTCAGGACAGGGATTATTTCAGGATGCGCTGTCTTGAGATAATAAATGAAAGAGAACGCGCCAAGAAGGAATTTAGCCGGCTGGGATTTGATTTTCCGGACTCTAAGAGCAATTTCATCTTTGTCCACCACAAGGACAGAAGTGCAGTCGATATCTTCAATGCCCTGAGGGAAAATGATATTTATGTAAGACATTTTGACGGAGAACGCACAGGAGACTATCTGAGAGTCACTATAGGTACAAGAGAGCAGATGGACGCCCTGTTTGGATTCCTTTCTGACTATCTTGGGGAGGGCTGACATTGAACTCTTTTGTGACATGGTTTGCAGGGACCCTGGGTAAGTATATATCGAAGGAGCTTGCGGTCTTTATCATAAGTCTCTTCCCTATCCTTGAATGCAGGGGAGGCCTTATTGCCTCGGCTCTTCTTAAGGTTCCGATCCTTAAGGCAATCCCTATCTGCATAATCGGAAATATAATCCCTATCCCATTCATCCTTCTTTTCATAAGAAAGATTCTTGACTGGATGAAGGGCACCAGGCTGCACGGGATTTCGGAATGGGTGGAATCGCATGCCCTGAAACGGTCCGGCAAGCTTAAAAGTGGTGAGTTCATTGCGCTAATGCTCTTTGTCGGAATTCCTCTTCCAGGAACAGGAGCCTGGACTGGAAGCCTCATAGCTGCTCTTCTTGGTATGGATATAAAGAAGGCAGTAATAGCAGAGCTTATAGGAGTTGCGATAGCGACATGTATAGTATCAGCCTTAAGTTACGGCCTTTTGGGTGCTATAGGCAGTCTTGGCTGAAGGAGGCAAAATGAGATTTGAAGGAGTGACAACAAACTTTGTCTGTCTTGTAGCAGGCGTCTTTATCTATCTTGGCATAATGCACACAGGCTGGGGAAAGGCTCATACCAGATATCAGGTCTTTATCATGATAGTATCTATCGCGGCAGCCTGTCTTGTGGGCGGGCTCATAAGACATTTCGTTATTTAGGCCATTTTGCTATTGAAAACTATGGTGAAAAGTCTTAAAATGTGAAAGATTGGAAAAAGATTTACGGAGGATTTTTTCTTATGGCAACAGAAGTAAATACAATCGCAGTTCTTACCAGCGGCGGTGATGCACCGGGAATGAATGCCTGCATCCGTGCAGTGGTACGTCAGGCGATCGCCAGAGGCAAAAAGGTCATGGGTATCCGCAGAGGATATGCAGGTCTTCTGAATGAGGAGATCGAGCCTATGGATACACACAGTGTTTCGGACATCATTTCACGCGGAGGTACTATTCTCCAGACCGCCAGATGTCTTGAGTTCAAGGAGCTTGAGTATCAGAAGCAGGCTGCTGAGATCTGCAGGAAGAAGAATATCGATGGTTTAGTTGTCATCGGAGGCGACGGTTCATTCAAGGGAGCACAGAAGCTTTCTGCTCAGGGCATCAATACCATAGGTGTTCCTGGAACCATAGATCTTGATATAGCCTGCACTGATTATACGATCGGATTCGATACTGCTGTAAATACAGCAATGGAGGCCATCGATAAGGTAAGGGATACCTCTACCTCACATGAGAGATGCTCTATCATCGAGGTAATGGGAAGAGGTGCCGGATATATAGCTTTATGGTGCGGCATAGCAAACGGAGCAGAGGATGTACTTCTTCCTGAGCTCTATGACTATGACGAGCAGACTATAGTAAACCATATCATTGACGGCAGACGCCGCGGCAAGCAGCACCATATCATAGTAAATGCCGAGGGAATAGGACATTCAGCATCGATGGCAAAGCGTATCGAGGCAGCAACCGGAATCGAGACAAGAGCTACTATCCTTGGACATATGCAGCGAGGCGGATCTCCTACAGCCAAGGACAGGGTATATGCTTCAACTATGGGAGCTATGGCAGTCGATCTGCTCTGCGAGGGCAAGTCAGACAGACTTGTGGCTCATAAGCATGGTGATTTTGTGGATTTCGATATCGATGAGGCTCTTGCAATGCAAAAGACCCTTGATCCGTATCAGGTAGAGATCTGCAAGACTCTTGGAAACAGCGACTACAAGCTTCCTCCTATCAAGAAGGACTGATACAGGGATAACGCTGTGAGCGGGGCTGTGAATCATTAGCTTCACAGTCCCTTTTTATTTGCCTATGTATATATCTTCAAGAAATAATGATATAATAAAACATATCAGAAAAATAAAGACGAACTCAAGGATCAGAAGGAAAGAGGGACTGTTTTTTGCTGAGGGAAGACGGCTTATATCAGAGACTCCGCCAGAGCTTTTGTCCCAGGTCATCGTGGCAGAGGACTTTAAGCCAAAGGATACTTGGGCTGATAAGAGGCTTGAGAGACTTCTTAAGGACTTTGACGGGATCGTTACAGTAAGTGATCAGGTCTTTTCAGAGATATCTGAGACAAGCCACAGTCAGGGGATAGCAGCCCTTGTAAGATGTCCTGTCTATAAGCCGTCTGACCTGCTGGGAGATGTGCCTCTGCTTCTTGTGCTTGAGAATATTCAGGACCCCGGTAATCTGGGGACCATGATAAGGACCTCGCTTGGAGCCGGAGCGACCGGAATAGTTATGACAGAGGGCTGTGTAGATATCTTTTCTCCTAAGGTGGTGAGAGCCACTATGGGCGCTATCTACAGGATGCCCTTCATAGTTGTTTCCGATATCGGCTCACTGTCTGACAAGCTCCCGCAGGGTATCAGGCTTTTTGCTGCATCCCTTAATGGGAAGAGCTCCTACGATAGCTTTGACTACAGGCAGGGCTGCGGTTTTCTGATCGGTAACGAGGGAAGAGGCTTAAGCGAAAAGGCAGTAGAGGCAGCCGATCAGGAAATGCTAATCCCTATGGAGGGCGGCCTCGAGTCGCTCAATGCAGCAATGGCTGCTGGAATCCTGCTCTATGAGGCTCACAGACAGAGACAATGAAGATATGGTATAAGCTTGTCAGGAATAATCACATGATAAAGGATACGACAGTCTGTGATGATTCGGCTGACACAAGGACACATAAGATAATGCGCGGGACCGAGGAGGCCTGCCACAGGCTTGATACGGGAATCCCGATCTGGCTTGATGTAAATATAAGAGAATTCAAACGATTCGCAAGGACCCGTTTCACAAAGGATTCCTTTGTTGAGGGGCTTGATGCGGATTATCTTGAGATTGAGGTTATAGAGGAGGATTAGGATCCTCCCCTGCAAGGAGAGTTATTATGGATCAGGTAGAATATGTCCGTGAGTTGGCCGGCCACAAGGAGATCGACACATGGATGAGGACAATGCTTCTCTACAATTCTGCGATCAAGGAGATCGGCACCAAGATAGATATTCTGAATGAAGAGTTTCAGGAGACTCACCGTTATAATCCGATCGAATATGTAAAGAGCAGGGTCAAGTCGCCGGAGAGCATAGCAAAAAAGCTCAGGAGATACGGCTTCGAGGATGATATCTTAAATATGGTGACTCACTGCAATGATATAGCAGGGACAAGGATAGTATGCTCCTTTACCTCGGATATATACAGGCTGGCCGATATGATAGGCCGTCAGTCTGATATCAATGTGATCTCGATAAAGGACTATATCAAGCATCCCAAGATAAGCGGCTACAAGAGCTACCATATGATAGTAAGCATTCCGATCTTTCTGTCGGATGCAGTGGTTGACACAAGGGTAGAGATTCAGATAAGGACCATGGCCATGGATTTCTGGGCCAGCCTCGAGCATAAGATCTACTACAAATTCGAGGGTCAGGCTCCTGACTATATAAGCCGGGATCTGAGAGAATGCTCTAAGATCGTCTCTATGCTTGATGCCAAGATGCTCTCGCTTAATGAAGCTGTCATAAAGGCCAAGAAGGAGCAGGATGCAAGTCTTATGTCCACAGATGATGATCTGCCTGCAGTAAGGGAGGGCTGAATGGATATTGATGAATCTGTATATATAGGTCCGGGTGCATTCATAAGCGATGATGTGACCCTTAGGGAAAATGTCTCTGTCTTTCCAAATGCGGTAATACGCGGAGATGAGGGAGCTATATTTGTTGACCGTGATACCAACATTCAGGACTGTGCTGTTCTTCATTGCGGCGACGGCTATACCGTTCATGTAGGAAGGGGAGTGACCATAGGTCACTCTGCCATTGTACATGGAAGCACAGTAGGCGATGACTCGCTTATAGGCATGGGTGCCATACTTCTGAACGGTGCTAAGGTAGGCTCATGCTGCATAATAGGCGCCGGTTCCCTTGTGACCGGTAAGATGGAGATCCCTGATGGCTACATGGCTTTCGGAAATCCGTGCCGTCTTATAAGGAAGCTTACTCCTGAAGAGATAGAGGGCAACAGAAAAAATGCCAGACTCTATGTGGAGCTGGCACGCGAAAAGCGCGGCCTGTAGGACGGGCTCTCTGGAGGAGGTATATGAAGAAAGATGACGAGAAAATAGAGACGAGAGTGGTTTTGACAGCCGCCATAATACTCTTTTCCTCCATAACTGGAAATGGTATGATTACTATATGCCAGTCGCAGTCCTCTTCGTCCTGGGCTTTATAGGATAAGGAAAATCGAAAAAAATAAAAAAAGTGCTTGACATCATATATAAAGTCTAGTATACTATCCATTGTCGCGAGTGATCAAACAGCAAGCGATAGGATATATGCGATGGTGGCGTAGTTGGTAACGCGCGACCTTGCCAAGGTCGAGACCGCGGGTTCGAGTCCCGTCCATCGCTCTTTTCAGGGGCTGCCGGAATGGCAGTCTTTTTTGTATCTATCAATCTTTTGCAAATAGAACATCTTCTTGCAATATGCATCGTAACATGAGATAATAGTGCTATAGATTTATCGGAGGTGACCATATGGATACTATGGATATAGCTTCATTATCAATGGGCCTTAGCCAATCGAGGACTATGGGCCAGGTAGGTACCCTGATGCTTGCCAAGTCACTCGATACCCAGAAGGATCTGGCAATGGGAGAGGTTGGCATGATAGAACAGGCACCGGCTCCTTCGAGGCCGGCAATGGAGAGATCGGTGAATCCTTCAGTCGGAGGAAATGTAGATCTCTATCTGTGACATAGGAGACAGGGTAAGCAGGAGACCATGAGTCTCCTGTTTTTTTAAGCCCTTTATTTTTTTGCAGTAATTTGGTAGAATAAGTAGATTATTGAAAGGATAAGAAATGAGCCAGGCAGACAGGATCTTTAGAGCGATGTGCAGGGATATAATAGATCACGGCACAGATACAAGGGGACAGGCGGTGCGTCCGCACTGGCCGGATGGAGAAGCAGCATATACGATAAAGCAGTTCGGTATCGTGAACAGATATGACCTGAGAGAGGAATTCCCAGCCCTTACATTCAGGCGCACAGCTATAAAGAGCGCGACAGACGAGATCCTCTGGATCTGGCAGAAGAAGTCTAATAATATAAAGGATCTCCACTCTCATATCTGGGATGAATGGGCAGGTAATGACGGAAGCATAGGAAAGGCCTACGGATATCAGCTGGCGAGGAAATACTGCTGGAAGGATATCACAGAGGAGGGGCTTATCAGGGTATATGGAAGCGCAGATGTGCCGATTGTTGGAGAGGGCGACCATATAGCAGCGCAGACCCATGTGGTATACAATTCTGACAGACAGATGTATATGATGGATCAGGTGGATAAGGTTCTCTATGATCTGAAGACCCATCCTTTCTCGAGAAGGATAATGACGAATCTGTATGATTTCTGTGACCTTCCGGAGATGAATCTCTATCCATGCGCTTACAGCGCTACCTTCAATGTGACAGAGGAGAAAGATGGTCTGGTTCTTAATATGGTCCTGAACCAACGCTCACAGGATACGCTTACAGCAAACAACTGGAATGTATGTCAGTATGCAGTGCTTTTGTCTATGATAGCAAGGGATGTGGGGATGAAGCCCGGGGTCCTTCTCCATGTGATAGCGGATGCCCATATCTATGACAGGCATGTGCCTCTTGTGGAGGAGCTTATATCAAGAGAAGAGCACCCGGCTCCGTCATTCTGGCTTAATCCTGACAAGAAGGATTTCTACTCCTTTACCAGAGATGATGTAAGGCTTGATGATTATGTGACAGGAGAACAGATAAAGGATATACCGGTGGCAATCTGAACCGGAAGGAGAAGATATGATAGCAATCGCAGCCGTTGACAAGAACTGGGGTATAGGATATAAGGGGAAGCTTCTTACCAGCATACCAAATGATATGAAGCTTTTTCGGAACGAGACAAAGGGAAATGTGATAATATGCGGGCGAAAGACCCTTGAGAGCTTTCCTGGTGGAAGGCCTCTGCCGGGACGAGTCAATATAGTGCTTACCTCCTTCCCTGGATACAGAAGCGGTGACGCTGTTGTTGTACATGATATGGACGAGCTTTTTGCGAAAATAAAGGATTATCCTGATAAAAATATATATGTTGCAGGCGGGGCATCGGTCTATTCAGAGCTTCTGCCATATTGTGAAAGGGCGCTTATCACGAGGATAGACTTCTCCTTTGACGCGGATACCTACTTCCCGGATCTTGATAAGGAGGAGGGTTGGAGGCTTGATGGCCTAAGCGAGGAGGAGACATACTTTGATCTGTGCTACACGTTTACAGAATACAGGAATGAGAAAGTAAAGAAATGGACATCACAGGAAGAAAACTGATAGTAAAGGCTCTTGCAGAGGAAGGCGTTGATACTGTTTTTGCATATCCCGGAGGGATGATCACGGATATAGTAGACGAGCTTTACAAGCAGGAGGACAAGTTCCGGCTTATCCTGCCGCGCCATGAGCAGGCTCTTGTCCATGAGGCAGAGGGCTATGCCAGAGCGACTGGTAAGCCGGCGGTATGTCTGGTTACAAGTGGCCCTGGAGCCACTAATGCAATCACCGGCATAGCAGATGCACATTATGACAGCATTCCTCTTGTTGTGATCACAGGACAGGTGGCCCAGCCTCTGATAGGAAACGATGCCTTCCAGGAGGTCGACATAGTCGGAATGACAAGAAGCATAGTAAAGTACGGTGTGACTGTCCGTGACAGGAAGGAACTCGGCCGTATACTGAAGATGGCTTTTTATATAGCTGCAAGCGGTAAGCCGGGCCCGGTGCTTATAGATATACCTAAGGATATACAGCAGAAGTCAGGCCCTGAGGAATATCCATCACACGTCGATATCAGAGGCTATAAGCCTAATACATCTGTCCATATAGGACAGCTGAAGCGGGCATACAAGACTCTTCGAAATGCGAAAAAGCCTCTGATCCTGGCGGGTGGCGGCATCCATATTTCGGGAGCAGAGAAGCTTCTTACTGAATTTGCCAGAAGGATGAGGGTGCCTGTAGTCACTACAGTGATGGGAAAGGGATCCATGCCTGAGGATGATCCGCTATATGTCGGAAACTCAGGAATGCATGGCAGATATGCTGCAAATATGGCAGAGATGGAATGTGATCTGCTCTTTTCCATAGGTACCCGTTTCAATGACAGGATCACCGGGGACCTGAATGAATTTGCGCCAAAAGCAAAGATCGTACATGTGGATATCGATACTGCCTCTATCTCGAGAAATGTAGTAGTGGATGTGCCTGTGGTATCTGACGCTTCTCTTGCCCTTACTCATCTGCTTGAATGGGCAGAACCCCTTGATACGGCTGACTGGCTGGCTCAGATAGCAGGCTGGCAGAAGGAGTATCCTCTTTCGGTAAAGGTAAAGGAGGGCCTGAATCCCCAGGTCATAATGGAGGATATAGCGGATGTGTTTGGAGAGGCCACATATGTAGCCGATGTGGGACAGCATCAGATGTGGGCCACACAGTTTTTGAAGCTTGTCGGGAATTCAAGGCTTTTTACCTCGGGAGGTCTGGGGACAATGGGATTCGGTTTTCCTGCATCCCTTGGCGCCAAGGCTGCGGATCCTGACAGGGCAGTCGTATGCATAACAGGTGACGGAGGCTTTCAGATGAATATGCAGGAGCTTGCGACATCGGTATGCGATGATATACCGGTGACCATATGTCTGATGAATAACAGATATCTGGGAATGGTGCGTCAGCAGCAGCAGTATTTCTACGGCAAGCGCTATGAGCTCACATATCTTGGAAAAAGAGACAGGAATGTCCTCCATCCGGACAGGTTTGAGAACATGGATCCGTTTTATGCCCCTGATTATATCAAGCTTGCGGCTTCATATGGAATAGATGGCATGAGGGTAAGTCGTGAGGAGGACATAATAAAGGCTCTTCAGGCCGCGTCAGCAGCCCAGAAGAATGGACATTCATATCTGGTTGAATTTGAGATATCACCGGAGGATGTCGTGCTTCCTATGGTAAAGGGCGGAATGGCAAACTCTGATATGATATTAAGGTGATCATGATGAAAAACAGATGGATTGCATTATATGTGGAAAATGAGGTCGGAGTCCTTGCAAAGGTGTCGGGCCTGTTTTCGGGAAAGAGCTATAATCTGCAGAGTCTTACAGTAGGGACGACAGAGCATGATGACGTCTCCAGGATGACTATAAGTGTAGAGGCCGATGATGTGACCTTTGAGCAGATAAAGAAGCAGCTCAATAGCATGGTCGAGGTGATAAAGGTAATGGACCTTACCGATGTTCCTATCCACAGCAAGGAGATCCTCTATGCCAAGATAGCAGGTATAGATTCAGAGGGTAAGGATGAGGCATTCCGTATAGCCCAGGCTTTCAGGATCAGGGTGATAGATATAGGAAAGGATTCACTGCTGCTCGAAAGCGCTCTTACAGAGCGAAGAAACAATGAGCTGGTCGCCCTGCTTAAGAAGACCTACCGCCGGATAGAGGTCGTACGAGGCGGAGCAGTCGCAATAGAGAGTATAAGTACAAGCTGTAGATGACCGGAAGCACAGAGACGAGGCCGAAAGCCTGTAGGCGAGAGCAAGCCGAAGGCGCAGCTCGAGCCACAGGCGAGGTCGTTCTCTGAGATTGGTGAGACCGAGCTGATAAGCGAAGGTCGAACCTAGCGAAGAGAACTTCCTTAGCAAAATAGGTGTGAGGTCCGAGGTCTGAGGTGCGAGGCCGAAAGCATAGAGATAAAGACGAGCTTAGCGAAAAGAACTTCCATGATTCATATACGATAGGACACGATAATGATAAACTTTTTTAAAGAACACAAAGACAGATGGCTTGCCTCCCTGATCGTTCTTATCCTTCTTATAGTATGCTTTGCAAACGCAGACAGCGGAGAGATAAGAGAGGCAGCTATTACAGATTCAAAGCATTACAAGCCGACAGCAGAGTGGATGAGAGATATAGCTGATGATACCTATCTTTCATCGATTTCTATTCCTGGGACACATGATAGCGCGGCCAGATATGTATTTCCTGAATATTCGCTCAGGACACAGAAAATGACTATTGCCGACCAGCTGACTAGCGGATACAGATACCTGGACATAAGGCTTGCTATCGAGAATACCAGAGAGGGCAAAAGGCTTGGATTTGTGCATAATCTGGGAAAATGCCGTAAGTCAAAGATCATCTTTTCAAAGCAGATATATCTTGACGAGGTTCTTGATCAGATATATGCCTTCCTGAAGGCGCATCCGTCAGAAACAGTCCTGTTCTGCGTAAAGGATGAGAACAGCAATGATAAGGCAGACGAGTTTGAAAGGCTTCTATTTAATGAGATAGACAAGAAACCGTCAGACTGGTATCTCGATGATACTATACCGAAGCTCTCTTCAGTTCGGAGCAGGATAGTGCTTTTAAGGCGCTTCAGTAATCCGCTGGCCAAAAGTGCCGGGCTTGATTTCAGCTGGGAGGATCAGGGAAGCAGTCAGGTCGTGGACCTGCCATATGTGAACTATCCGATAGGAGACAATGCGACGCTCTGGGTACAGGACAGATACAGATATACTGTTGCAGAGAAGGAGGACGCCTTTACCGATATGCTTGAGAATGTACAGCCGGATGATTCTACATTTACTCTGAATTTCCTTTCTACAACGAATGGAAGCGGAATATCGCATCCGGCCTCCTATGCATCGCTACTAAACGAAAAGCTCATGGGGATCGATCTGCATCCGAACACAAGCTACGGGATCATAGTCGTGGATTTCGGGACCAGACAGCTAGCACAGCATATCTACATGACAAACTATAAGACAGCAAACCAGCAATAAGGATCTGATGGCTCAATCGGCCATCAGCAGATGAAAAAGAGAATGACAAAGAAAGACATACAGGAGATAAAGAGGCGGTATACAAAGGACAAGCATAACTTTACCCGGATTGCCGGCTGCTATGTGGACAACGAGAAGAATAAGATCATAAGCTTTTCAGAGTCGCCTGAGCAGATGGCAGAGGATGATTTTTTCAAATACCTTGCTATAGCAGGCAAATGTCTGTCAGGAAAGATAAATGACAATATCCTCCAGCTGCCGTTTCCTGATACAGAAATACTTAACGGAGAGAGGTATGACCTGCTTCAGAGGCTCAGGAAAAGCGAGCTGAAGGACCAGGAGATATTGGAAGAGTTTTTTGACATAGTAATCGAAAACTATACTATAGCAGGAAATTTCCTGATGCTTCTGTTCCGCGATGTATATGACATACCGATGAAGACAAAGGACCAGCTGGATACAGATGAGTCAGAATATGTCTATGACTATATACTTGGAGCCATCTGTCCGGTAAACCTCTCAAAGGCCGCTCTTGGCTACAGGGAGGATACAAATGAGATAGGAGCCCTGAGGAGGGAATGGACCGTAAGCCCGGTGGAAAGCGGCTTCATGTTTCCGAGCTTTTCAGAGAGAAACGCTGATTTCAATACAGTGACCGTATACCAGAAGAATCCAAAGGCGCCGCACAGGGAATTCTTCGAGAACTGCCTTCATGCGACCTCAAGGCTTACCTCATCAGAGAAGAAAACGGCCTTTGAGCAGATGGTGAATAAATCCCTACCGGAGGATGACAAGGATATCCATTGCAGCATAGCAGATAACCTTAGTGAGTTCATCGAGAGGAAAACAGCAGAGCAGGCTCAGGATACTCCGGTTGCTATCAGCGGAGACGATGTGAAGGAGATCCTTACAAGCTCAGGAGTCGAGGAGATAAAGGCCGACAGGATAAAGGAGAGGTTTGAGGGTTTCTTTAACGATACTTTTAATGAGCCGGAGGCAGACGAGCTACTTGACAAGAGACTCTTAAAGGATAAGGAGCTTCGTGATGAAAAGGCAGCACTGGCAAGAGAGGTACATACTCTGCAGCAGCAGTTAAACGAGGCAGGAGCAGATCAGGAAGCCAATATCACTGTAAGGGTTCCGTCGGAAAGAGCCGCAGAGGTTACGACAGCCTTTATCGATGAGAAAAGATGTCTTGTCATACCACTTGATCCGGCGGATACGGCAAGGGTCAATGGAGAGGAGAAGGCATTGTGATCCACTTGTTTTTTCGATGCTAATGCGTTAAACTGTTAGTTTAGAGAAACAGGGCAGGCGATAAGCCCTTTTTATGAATTTATCGTATGATTTCAGTATATATAAAGGAGCAGCATAATGAGACAGGAGCTTACTGACGTAAAGCAGTTGTTTACAGACACAGAAAGATATGTCGGGACTACGGTAAAGGTAGCCGGATGGGTCAGGAGCAACCGCAGTTCCAAGAACGTGGGATTTCTCGTTGTAAATGACGGGACATACTTCACGCCGCTTCAGGTAGTCTATACAGCGGATACAAAGGATTTTGACAAGCTTGGTAGCATCAATGTAGGAACTGCCGTTATAGCAGAGGGAGAGCTTGTTGCCACGCCGGATGCAAAGCAGCCATTCGAGCTTTCGGCAAGGGTAGTGGAGATAGAGGGAGAGAGCACTCCTGATTACCCTCTTCAGAAGAAAAGACATACAATGGAGTATCTGCGTACCATACCGCATCTTAGGGCCCGTACCAATACATTCGAGGCTGTCTTTAAGGTAAGAAGTCTTGCAGCCTATGCTATCCATAAGTTTTTTCAGGAGAGGAACTTCGTATATGTCCACACTCCTCTTATCACCGGAAGCGATGCCGAGGGAGCAGGAGAGATGTTTCAGGTGACGACTCTTGATATGGATCAGCTACCTCGCACCGAGGACGGGGCTGTCGACTATTCTAAGGATTTCTTCGGAAAGGAGACCAACCTTACTGTATCAGGCCAGCTGAACGGAGAGACCTTTGCCCAGGCTTTTAAGAATATCTATACGTTCGGACCTACCTTCCGTGCAGAGAATTCCAATACCACAAGGCATGCGGCTGAGTTCTGGATGATAGAGCCGGAGATCGCCTTTGCCGACCTTGAGGATGATATGGAGCTTGCGGAGTCCATGCTTAAATACATCATAAACTATGTCCTGGAGAACGCGCCGGCCGAGATGGAGTTTTTCAACAGCTTTGTGGACAAGGGGCTTATCGAGAGACTTCATAATGTAGTAGACAATGATTTCGCCAGAGTCACCTATACAGAGGCAGTCGATATACTGATGAAGCATAACGACAAGTTCGATTACAAGGTGAGCTGGGGATGCGATCTGCAGACAGAGCATGAGAGATATCTGACAGAGCAGATCTACAAGAGACCTGTATTCGTGACTGACTATCCTAAGGAGATAAAGGCCTTCTATATGAAGCTGAACCCGGATGGAAAGACGGTTGCAGCAGTTGACTGCCTTGTACCGGGAATAGGCGAGATAATCGGAGGCTCACAGCGTGAGGATGACTTCGAGCTCCTTAAGAAGAGAATGGATGAGCTGGGAATGGACGAGAGTCAGTACGGTTTCTATCTCGATCTGAGGAAGTACGGTTCTACCCGTCATGCCGGATTCGGCCTGGGCTTCGAGAGATGCGTGATGTATCTTACAGGAATGGGCAATATCAGAGACGTGATTCCGTTCCCGCGTACAGTAGGTAACTGCGAGCTGTAATTTTATAAAAATATTTAGAAAAGGGAAAGAAAATATGGCAGGCATTATAATTCCGGATAATTACAAGCCGGTGCTGGGATTAAAGGAAACCCAGATCGCGATCAAGAGAGTAAAGGATTTCTTCCAGAGTCAGCTGTCAGCTGAGCTTAATCTTCACAGGGTTACGGCGCCTCTGTTCGTTACCCCTGAGTCAGGATTAAATGACAATCTGAACGGAGTTGAAAGACCGGTTTCCTTTGGTATCAGGGAGCTTGGCGATAAGAAGGTGGAGATAGTCCATTCGCTGGCCAAGTGGAAGAGGATGGCTCTGGGAAGATACGGCTTTCTTCCGGGAGAAGGCCTTTATACAGATATGAACGCGATCAGGCGTGATGAGGAAACGGACAATATACATTCTATATATGTGGACCAGTGGGACTGGGAGAAGGTCATCACACATGACAAAAGAAACGAATCCACTCTTATAGATACTGTAAAGAACGTATATGAGGCTCTTCGTGTGACTGAAAAGCATATGAGCAATCTCTACGATTATATTGACTGCTTCCTGCCGGAGGAGATCTTTTTTATAACCAGCCAGGAGCTTTTAGACAGATGGCCGGATATTACTGCTAAGGAAAGAGAGTACAGGATAGCAAAGGAGCATGGTGCAGTCTTCATACAGAAGATAGGAGGCCCGCTTTCCGATGGCAAGCCTCATGACGGCAGGGCTCCTGACTATGATGACTGGGAGCTGAACGGGGATATAATAGTATATTATCCAGTAGATGATATCTCACTTGAGCTGTCATCGATGGGTATAAGAGTGGATGAGATCTCTCTCCCTAAGCAGCTTAAGGCAGCAGGCTGTGAGGATCGCCTGTCGCTTCCTTTCCACAAGGCTATAATGGAGGGAAGGCTCCCATATACTATAGGCGGAGGGATCGGACAGTCGAGGATCTGTATGTTTTTCCTGAGAAAATGTCATATCGGTGAGGTTCAGGTATCGGTATGGCCGGAGAGTGATATAGAAGAGGCAGACAGACAAGGGGTGACACTTTTATGAGCAAGAATCTGCATTCACCGTCTATGGACAAACTCATGGATGCCCTCTGTTCCCTTACAGACAGGGATGAGGCATACCGTTTTATGGAGGATCTGTGCACGGTAGGCGAGCTTGAGGCAATGCAGCAGAGACTTCTGGTTGCTGCAATGCTTCGCCGCCATGATACCTATCAGGTAATAGCAGCAGATACAGGAGCATCGACAGCGACCATCAGCAGAGTAAGGCGTTCGCTCGATTACGGCGATGACGGCTATGATCTGATACTTAAAAGACTAGGATTATAAATGGAAGATTTGAGCAAAATACTTAACAAGGAACAGCTTGACGGGGTTCTCACGACCGAGGGCCCCGTTCTTATACTGGCTGGAGCCGGCTCAGGCAAGACCAGGGTCCTGACTCACAGGGTAGCCTATCTGATAGAGGAAAAAGGAGTAGCGCCATGGAACATTATGGCTATCACCTTTACGAACAAGGCCGCAAGGGAGATGCAGGAGAGGGTCGAGGCCTTAAGCGGGGCCAACAGCGGAGTATGGATTTCCACATTTCACTCAGCCTGTGTCAGGATCTTAAGACGCTTTTCTGAGAGGATAGGCTATAAGAGCGGCTTTTCCATATATGACTCGGAGGATTCAAGGACTCTTATCAGACATATCCTGAAGGAAAAGAATATAGATACGAAAAAGGTCAAGGAAAAATTTTTCCTTAACCAGATAAGTCATCTGAAGGATAGTCTTATTTCTCCAGAGTATTCGGAAAAGGGATTCTCCCATAGCTTTCCTGATGGACTGGTACCGGCTGTATACAGGGAGTATCAGGCCAGGCTTAAGGCCAATAATGCATTCGATTTCGATGATCTGATAGTAAAGACAGTAGAGCTTTTAAGTCATGATGAAGAGGTAAGGGCTTATTATAACGACAGGATCCATTATCTTATGGTCGACGAGTATCAGGATACAAATGCCGCCCAGTTCGAACTTATAAGGCTTCTTTCTGAGAAGAGGAGGAATCTCTGCGTCGTAGGAGATGATGACCAGTCTATATACAAATTCCGCGGAGCAGATATTGAAAATATTTTAAGCTTCGAGAAGCGCTTTCCTGATGCAAAGGTCATAAAGCTGGAGCAGAATTACCGCTCATATTCGACTATACTTGATGCTGCCAATGCTGTTATTAAGAATAATAAGGGCAGAAAGGCCAAGAAGCTTTTCTCCAGAAGGGGCCAGGGAGATAAGATTGTATTTAAGATGTTTGAAAGCGGCTATGAGGAGGCGGCTTTCATAGCAGATGATATAAGAAGAAAGGAAAAGAGCTTAAAGGACGATTTCAGGGATTTCGCAGTCCTTTACAGGACAAATGCCCAGTCCCGTCTTCTAGAGGAGAAGATGCTTTTGGAGAATATCCCTTACAGGATAGTCGGCGGTGTCAACTTCTATCAGAGAAGAGAGGTAAAGGATATGCTCGCCTATCTTCAGGTCATAGAGAATTCCTCAAACGATGTATCGGTCAGAAGGATCTTGAATGTGCCTAAGAGAGGCATAGGAGCTACAACTGAGGCCAAGGTCGCTTCGATCGCTGCTTCCAGCGGTATCTCATTCTTTGAGGCCCTCTCACGTGGAGTATCGGACGGAATGCTTGGCAGAAGCGGAAAAAAGATCACTGAGTTTACTGATCTGATTGAGAAGCTTACTGTCATGCTTAATGAGGACGGAGTTACAGGTCTGATAAAGGACATTGCTGAGCAGACAGGCTACCGGGCGGCTCTTAAGGCAGAAAACACAGATGAATCAGAGGAGAGGCTTCTTAATATCGACGAGCTGGTGAGCAAGGCAGCAGAGTTTGAAAGAAGGCTTAACGCTGATAAGGAGAATGAAGGGCTTACTAACGCCGAAAGACTTACCATGTTCCTTCAGGATGTGTCTCTGGTAACCGACGCAGATGCATCGGATGAAAGCGATAACAGGGTGACTCTTATGACAGTTCATGCTGCCAAGGGACTTGAGTTTGCCAATGTATATCTGGCAGGAATGGAGGATGGCCTCTTCCCTTCTTATATGTCGATCAATTCTGATACGTCAGATCAGGACATAGAGGAGGAGAGGAGACTTATGTATGTCGGGATCACAAGAGCCAAGGATTCTCTTACTATAACGGCAGCACGAGCCAGAATGGTTCATGGTGAGATCGAGTATTCCAATGTGAGCCGCTTTGTAAAGGAGATACCGGAGGACCTGATAGATGGCTATGTGCCCGGAGGAAAGGACAGATCTGATAAAGGAGGCTTTAATTTAGAGCATCAGCCTTCCTATACTACGGAGAAAAGGGAGGGCTACGGGAGCCTGGCATATGGAGGAGTCAGAGGCTATTCTGCGACCCCTGGAACAAAGAAAAGGACAAGGAAAAAGACGATTTCGACAGACTACACCAAAAAGCTTGATTCCTTAGTTCAAAAGGGCATGTCAAAGCAGACTGTCTTAGATTACGGGGTAGGAGACAGGGTCTCGCATCTCAAGTTCGGCGAGGGCCAGGTCACGGAGATCAAGGACATGGGTAAGGACTACGAGGTCACGGTAGAGTTTGAAAAGGCCGGCAGGAGGAAACTCTTCGCAGGATTTGCCAGGCTGAAAAAGGTCTGAGGGTTTACATTTCCCTTTGATGTGGTATAATTAAGATAAGTTTATCATACAGGTCAGGAGGTATTATGAAAATATTTTCCAGAGAACTGACAAAGGACGATCTGGCGGACCTGATAGATGTAAGCAAGCTTCTTAGGATACTTGATAAGCCTGCATCACTGGTCAGAAGCCGTGCGGAGATCAAACAGAAAAAGAAGGAGAAAACAGACATGAAAAAGCTGGTAAAGGGAATCCTGATTACAGTCGGAGTTGTAGCTGTTGTATGTGGTATCGCATATGCGCTCTACCGTTATTTCACGCCGGATTATGATGATGCGTTCGATGATGATTTCGATGACGCATTTGATGACGATGATGACGACCTCTTTGCGGAAGACAAGGACTGAGAGGATTTTACAGTAGTTAAGGCCGCAGCAGAAGCTGCGGCTTTTATTTTTGGAGATGACAGATGAGCTGTATTCATTTTGGGGATCCTGACAACTGTGGAGGATGCAGATACCAGGACATTCCCTATCAGGAGGAGCTTCTAAGGAAGCAGGAAAAGCTGCGTGAGCTTTTTATCGAGCCCCTGCCTGATTTCGATCAGATATTTGAGGGCATAACAGGCAATGAGGCCTGTGCCTACCGCAACAAGATGGAATTTACATTCGGAAACCGCTGTAAGGATGGTCCTCTGGAGCTTGGAATGCACAGAAAGGGGAGGTTCTACGATATAGTTTCAGTTCCGGACTGTCAGATTACTTCAGCTGATTTTGGCAGGATAACTGAGGCTGTATGCGGATATTTCAGGGAAAAGGGAACTGATTTTTACAGAAAGAGAGCCCATACAGGATATCTGAGGCATCTTCTGGTAAGAAAGGCCCATTTTACAGGCCAGATTCTTGTAGACCTGGTGAGTGCCGGCTATGAGGGATCTGATGAAAAGTCCCTGCTTTCGGGCTTTAAGGACAGGATCCTGTCTCTTGATCTTGACGGAGAGATAGCAGGTATCCTCCATACCAGGAATAATTCATTGGCTGATGCTGTAACGGATCAGGGAACAGAGGTCCTGTATGGAAATGACTTTTTCTATGAGAAGCTATGCGGCCTTACCTTCCGGATCTCTCCATTTTCCTTTTTCCAGACCAATTCAGCCGGAGCCGAAAAGCTATACGGCAAGGCCAAGGAATATATGCTTTCTGCTCTTTCAGGAGAAAAGCCATCAGAGGTCTTTGACCTTTATTCAGGGACCGGGACCATCACCCAGATCGTTTCCTCCTATGCCACTCATGTGACAGGAGTGGAGATAGTTCCTGAGGCAGTGGAGGCGGCAAGGGCAAATGCAGGGCTGAACGGGATCTCAAACTGTTCATTTATATGCGGAGATGTGTTCAAGGTAATTGAAGGACTTGAAGAGCGTCCCGATATGATAATAGTCGACCCTCCAAGGGAGGGGCTGTCGCCAAAGGCTCTGTCAAAGATAGTATCCTATGATGTGGATTCGATAATCTATATAGCCTGCAAGCCGGCCTCCCTGGCAAGGGATATCCCGACCTTTACGGCTCATGGATACAGGACAGCCAGGCTGTCCTGCGTAGATATGTTTCCAAGGACCGACAATACTGAATGTATAGCCCTATTCACTAAGAGCTAGTTTTTCTGACAGCCAGGAGAATATATGTCTGTAGTAGTCCTTCCGGACCTGGTCGGTGGAATTAAAGATCTCATGCTTTGATGTCTGGTAGGTGATATGACGGGCATCCTTTACTTTTGATAGGAAGTCTCTGTATCCGGATGGATCAACCAGATGGTCACAGCCTGCCTCAAATACCAGAAGAGGGGTTTTAATGGATGCTGCCTTTTTTATTAGCTTCCTTGTGGCGGAGACAGAGGCCAGTGACCAGCCGAAGGTCGCTCCATAGGTCTGGTAATCAGGACAGGTTAGTCTCTGATCGAACAGATAGTCATATCTGGCCCTTGACTGGGCGCTTGATGTCTCGAAGACTCTTACTCCATCAAATCTTTGCTGGCCTACTGAGAGCATCCTTTCCTTATGGAAGAGATGGACATATAGCCACAGAAGTGCGATCTTTGCTCTTGATATCCCATTTGTCTGAATGCGTACCATGGGACTTGAAAGTATGGCAAGACAGAAGTCATCCGGATAGCTTTCTAGATAAAGGGAGGCGATCGCTCCTCCCATCGAATGGGCAAAAAGCACGGCAGGAATACCCTGAGGCTTCTTTACAGATACGATCCTGTCATAAAAGGTCTTCATATCGGATAAGTACTGGTCATAGCTTTTAATATATACCAGATCCTTTTCGGCAAGCTTGCCTCCTGAGAGGCCATGACCTCTCATCTCAGGGAAGAAGAAGCCGTAGCCCTCCCTGAAGAAATACCAGGACATCTCATGATATTTCCCGAAGAATTCGCAGAAGCCGTGAAAGATCACTATGATAGCCCTGGGCTTATCAGGTATCGCATAGTAGTAATGGATAGGAGTGCCGTCATATGAATCAAGGTAACCATCCTTTACAGCCTGTTCTCTCCATTCACGGCATGGCCCATCCATGGCCTCCCTGAAATCATCTTCACCAAGAATAGCTGTCATCATGCTCTCCCGTAAAGCCTTAAGGCCTTCTTAGGATAGTTAGTGATGATAGCATTTACTCCTGTCTCTTGACATAATTTCATATGCTTCTCCTCGTTAACTGTCCATACATTTACAGAAAGACCTCTGTTCCTGCATTCCTGAATGAAATCAGGGTACTGTATGTTATAGAGGGCAGGATGAAGTGCGTCCACTCCGTGAGTCTGGCCGTATGCAGGCATATCAATAGTGCCGTCGGCATATAGAAAGCCGGTCTTGGCCAGCGGATCGAGCCTTCTGATCTTCATCACAGAATAATGATTGAAGGAAGAGTAGATCACTCTGTCAGAAAAACCGTTTTTCTTTGTTAGCTTTACAATGTCATCCTCTATACCCGGATAGAAGTATATGCCGGTCTTTAGCTCTATGTTTATAGTAAGCTCTGTAGGACGCAGGGCATCGAATACCTCCTGCATGGTAGGAATCGTCACGCCCTCGTAGGCCTTGTTGCCGTTATCGAAATTAAAGGTCTTGAGCTGGGACAGGGTGTAGTCCTTTATCAGGCCGGATCCATTTGATGTCCTGTCTATGGTCTCGTCATGGCAGACTACTATCTTTTTATCCTTTGTGTATTGTATATCAAGTTCTACTCCGTCGGCTCCCATCAGGTTGGCAAGCTCGAATGCGGGGATAGTGTTCTCCGGCGCATATCCGCTGGCTCCTCTGTGAGCCCATACAAGTGGTGTGTTCATAAGCAATAACCTCCTTCCATTATTTTATAATTTTTCTGTCAGATATTCAACAATATTACGAACATTTTACTTTTAACGACGTATGGAAACTGATATAATGAAAATAGTTTATAAGAACGGAGGTATATTATGAAAGAGGAAAAAAATCATTCCAGAGGACTATGGGCACAGATGAGCTATGGAATGGCGGAATTTTTTAATGGAGGAGCCTTTGTGATAATCGGTTCCTTTTTCTCAGCTTTCCTGATAAAGGCAATGGGGATGCCGCCGGCCCTGGCCGGTACCGTACCACTTGTTGGAAATTTCTGGGATGCAATCACAGATCCCATTATGGGGAATATAACCGACCGGACCAGCAGGGAAATGGGACCGAAGAGGTTTTATATGCTTATAGGCTCGATTGCCACAGCCTTATCCTTCATGGCCATCTGGATCCCGTTTTCTTCATCGGCGGCAGCCATGACGGTCTTTTATATAGTCATGTACTGCCTCTTTTCCACAGGCTCTACCATCCTTATGGTACCCTACAATGGGCTGCTTGCAGATATGGTGGATGATTATGCGGTAAGGTCTAAGTTTTCAAATATGAGGATGATCTGGTCTACGCTCGGGGCTATGGTATGCGGAGTAGTCCCGACCTTTCTTATAGGAGATCCGACAGACGCCAGTCTCTATTTCAGATGCTGCGTGGTCTTCGGAATCTGTTTCCTTGTGACATGTCTTGTCACAGTAGCGGGCACCTGGGAGAAGCAGCATCCTCCGGTCAGGTCAAGGCTTATAGACAGTTTCGATCATGCAGGAAGCGTCTTTAAGAGCAGAAGCTTCCGTCTCTTTATCGGTATCTATCTGAGCGGACAGTGCGCAACGGATTTTGTGACAGGTATGGCAGTGTATTATGTAGATGATGTGCTGAATGGATATGGTAATCATTACTTTACCTATCTGATGGCTGCTATTATAGTTTCTCAGCTGGTTGGCATGATTATCTGGGGACCTGTGATGGAAAGGACATCAAAGCGTACCACTATACTGATAGGAGCTCCCATAAGGATAGCCTCAACTCTCCTTCTTATACCATTCTCCTATCAGGGAGTAAGCATAATTTTTGTCCTTCTTTTAGCCTGTGGGATAGGAATAGGAAATGCAGCGACTCTTACAAGCATATTTGCTATAATGGCTGATATGCCGGATGTGGATGAGCTTCTAACAGGAGTCAGGAGACCCGGAGTAGTATCCGGTATGTCGACCTTTGCCAGAAAGATTTCATCAGGACTTTCATCCTGGCTTACAGGAGTCCTTCTGGCGGCAGTGGGCTACAGTTCAAAGGTGGCGAAGGCCGGAGGAAGACAAAGTCTGTATACCCAGCATGGTATAGCTCTGATATTTATCCTGATGCCGGTAATCCTGTGTATACTGCTTTTTATCTTTGCGATGAAATTTCCTATGACAGAAAAGGAGTACAATGTGATAAAGCGTGATATAGCAAGGAGAAGAGGAGAGGATATTCCTGCTGCGACAGAGGAAGAAAGAAGGATCTGCGAGAGGGTATGTGGAATTTCATATAACAGACTCTTTGATCCTGCAAATGAATGGATAGGAAGACATAATAAGTAGTTTTCGGATAAAAAAACCGGCAGCGGCGGTCTGCGATCTCTCGCATCCGTCACTGCCGGTTCTTTTATTTACAGAAGAAAGAAGAATCAGAACTTTCCTGCCTTTGCAGCCTCCTCTATGGAAACGGCTACGGCAACTGTAGCACCTACCATAGGGTTGTTTCCCATTCCGATAAGACCCATCATCTCAACGTGAGCTGGAACTGATGATGATCCTGCGAACTGGGCGTCTGAATGCATACGTCCCATTGTATCAGTCATACCGTATGAAGCAGGACCTGCTGCCATATTATCCGGATGAAGGGTACGTCCTGTACCACCGCCTGATGCGACAGAGAAGTAAGGCTTTCCGGCCTCAACTCTTTCCTTCTTGTAGGTTCCTGCTACAGGATGCTGGAATCTGGTAGGGTTGGTTGAGTTTCCGGTGATAGAAACTCCTACGTTCTCATGCCACATGATAGCTACGCCTTCCTGTACATCATCGGCGCCGTAGCACTTTACAGAAGCTCTTACGCCCTTTGAATAAGGGGTCTCTGAAACTATGTTGAGCTTTGCGTTCTTGTAGTCATACTGGGTCTCTACGAATGTGAAACCGTTGATCCTTGAGATGATCTGGGCTGCATCCTTTCCAAGACCGTTAAGGATGACTCTCAGAGGATTCTTACGAACCTTATTGGCCATTGTAGCGATACCGATTGCACCCTCAGCTGCTGCGAAGGACTCGTGTCCAGCCAGGAAGCAGAAGCACTCTGTCTCCTCCTCGAGAAGCATCTTTCCCAGATTACCATGTCCAAGACCTACCTTACGGTGATCAGCAACCGATCCAGGAATACAGAAGGACTGGAGTCCCTCTCCGATAGCTGCTGCTGCGTCAGCTGCTCTCTTGCAGCCCTTCTTTATTGCGATGGCGGCGCCTACAGTGTAAGCCCACTTGGCGTTCTCGAAGCAGATACCCTGAACTCCCTCGACCATATGATATACATCGAGTCCGGCATCCTTTGTGATCTTCTCGGCTTCCTCGATATCCTTGATACCGTACTTATTCAGAGCCTCGGTGATCTGTTTTATTCTTGCATCATAATTTTCAAATAAAGCCATTATACGTCTCCTTTTTATCACTCTTTACGAGGATCGATAAACTTTACTGCGTCATCAATACGGCCATACTGACCCTTTGCCTTTTCCCAGGCAGTATTAGGATCGTCGCCCTTCTTGATGAAGTCTGTCATCTTGCCAAGAGAGACATACTTGTATCCGATAACCTCGTCATTCTCATCAAGAGCCAGATCAGTCACATAACCCTCTGTCATCTCGAGGTATCTGACACCCTTTGCCTTTGTACCATACATTGTGCCGACCTGAGAACGAAGTCCCTTTCCGAGATCCTCAAGTCCTGCTCCAACTGAAAGTCCGTCATCAGAGAATGCAGACTGTGAACGTCCGTAAACGATCTGAAGGAAGAGCTCTCTCATAGCGGTATTTATAGCATCGCATACGAGGTCTGTATTTAAAGCCTCAAGAATGGTCTTGCCCTGGAGAATCTCAGCTGCCATAGCTGCTGAATGAGTCATTCCTGAGCATCCGATGGTCTCGATAAGAGCCTCCTCAATTACACCGTTCTTGATATTAAGAGAAAGCTTGCAGGCACCCTGCTGAGGAGCACACCAGCCTACTCCGTGTGTGAAGCCTGAGATGTCCTCGATCTTTTTTGCATGAACCCACTTGCCCTCTTCAGGAATAGGTGCCGGCTCATGCTTAGCGCCTTTAGCTACAGGGCACATATTCTGCACTTCTGTTGTGTAAGTCATTGAAACTCCTTTCAAATACATACTTATCTTATTTGCAGCCTTCATTTTCTCACAAAATCATCCTAATGTAAAGAGGTTTGACCTAAAGAACCTTAAGTCCCTTGTCATGGGCATAGACAGCCTTTCCTCTGTAGTTTCCCTCTTTTATCAGCTGCTTGTACTGACCTGGAGTCATGCCTGTGTATTTGCGGAAATCCCTTATGCACTGGGACTGGTCATAAAAGCCCAGATCGCTTATCCAGTCGGCTGTCTTCTCATCATAGCCGTAGTTTATAAACTCGATCGCCCTCTGGAGACGCAGGATCGAGCAGAATGTCTTTGGAGAAAAGCCCATTTCCTCCTGAAAGATCCGTCTTATGTAGCGCTGCGAATAGCTGGTCCGCGTCGACAGCTCTGATACTCTTATCTGGCCGTCGCTATTGTAGATCATATCGCATACTGCGTCAAAAAGAGCCTCCTTTCCGTAGGGAGCCCTGCCTCTGGCCGGAAGAGCGGTATATTCATTCAGAAAGACCCTGACCCTTGAGGTGAAATCCGTCTGCATGGAAAGCTGGTCAAAGTCGAAATCATAGGGATAGAATTCTCTTAGAGAAAGCTGGTCTCCTATCAGATCGTGGAGACGGAGCATAAGACCATTGGGATTTGTGCCTGGCATGAAACGGACACCGAAAATATCTGTCTCATCGGCCAGCAGGTCCCCGGTAAAGGAGAGGGCCGTTCCTGTGACTAGAGAGCGCATTTCCCCGGGACCTCTGTAGCAGAACATGAAATCTATACAGCCTGTAGGGATGGATCGCAGAGGAAGGCCTGGATCCTTACGGAGCATATAGAAATGCGAGATTCCCATCTTGCGGTAGGTTTCCTGAATGAAGTCCCTGCTGTCAAGCACAAAGAATGGCTGGGTAGATCTTATTTTTTCTCTTTTCCAGCTTTTTACTATAGTGGTTTCCATGTCCTTATCTTATGACTAAAATCCATAGGCTTCAATAGGTGGCTGCAAACATTCCCCAATGCTTGTTCCGTTTTTTACAATAATTATCATTTGATGAATGTAAAATATAAGCAATCAAAAAGAGAAACAGACGACAAAGACGTCGCAGGAAATGACCGGTGATTTCCTGTGGCGTCTTTCTTTTTCTTAGAGTCATGCTATAGATGATAGATATTACAGGAGGCAAATATTATGAGTGAATATCCGGCAGTTGATTTTCTATTCTTAAACGAGGATGACATGGTTAAGGCTGGTGTTACAGATATGCACGGCTGTGTAGATGCTATGGAGGAGGTGCTTGGTCTTCTTGACAAGGGAGATTTCATGATGGGTGGAGACAACCATTATTCCCACGGCACCAAGCTTGGCTTCCCGGATGAGTCACCATTCCCGGAGATGCCTTCAGGAAAGGGAGAGGACAGACGATTCATGGCAATGCCGGCTTATATCGGTGCTCCGTTTGATAATGCAGGTGTTAAGTGGTACGGCTCCAACATGGAGAACAAGAAAAAGGGTCTGCCACGTTCTATCCTTATGTTTACACTTTCTGATAAGGATACAGGAGCACCAAAGGCCTTTATGTCTGCAAACCTCCTTAGTGCTTACCGTACCGGAGCAACGGCAGGAGCAGGCCTTAGACATTTTGCAAAAAAGGATTCCAAGATCGCAGGTATATGCGGACCCGGAGTAATAGGAAGGACAACCTTTGAGGCCATAATGGATGCCTGCCCGGGGATAGAGCTGGTTAAGATCAAGGGAAGAAGCCAGAGGGGTATAGATGAGTTCACTGAATTCGCAAAGGAAAAATATCCAGATGTAAGGATAGAGGCAGTTGACAGTCTTGAAGCATGCGTAAGAGATTCAGATGTAGTAGGATTTGCAGCAACAAGCGGACATGACTTGAGCAAGTACCCTAAGGTCGAGAAGGAATGGGTAAAGACAGGATGCACTATCACCTGTCCTGGTGGAGCTGAATTCGACAAGAAGTTCCTGGCAGAGGACTGCGTGCTGGCTGTCGATGCAATCGGACTCTACAAGGCATGGGCAAGTGAGTTCCCTTATCCTACCTATGGAAAGGTGACTATGGTCGGTACCAAGTTCATGGATATGGAACATGAGGGCATGATCACAGACGATGATATAAGAGATGTCGGAAAGATCGTAAATGGAAAGCAGCAGGCCAGAAAGAGCGATGATGAGATAATTGTTTACTCGGTAGGAGGAATGCCTGTAGAGGATGTGGCGTGGGCTACAAGGTGCTATGAGAAGGCGTTAAAGGAAGGCATAGGCACAAAGCTTCATCTGTGGGACAAGCCGCTGATGGCATGATATAAATGGCAATGGGGCCGTCGGAGATATATTTCCGGCGGTCCTTTTTTAGAGAAAGGAGAAGCCATTGAAGCATTTGGTTATCACAATAGGATGCGAATACGGTGCCGGCGGACCTCAGATCGGGCAGATGCTGTCGAAGGCCCTCGGTATTGAATACTACGACAGGGATCTGGTGGATTCCGTTGTAGACCAGCTGGGAGTAGAAAAGGACCTGGTCGAGAAGGCTGATGTAGAAAGAAATGTACACTATTCCTTTGACACCTCGCTTGGCCCAAGATATGCGAACCTTACCAACAGGGTCATATCGGCACAGTTCGAGGTCATTCATGAATTTGCAGAGAAATCATCATGTGTAATTATAGGCCGCAGCAGCGACTATATCCTGAAGGACAGGGATGATGTGCTTAACGTATTCATCTATGCGCCTCTTGACACAAGGATAGATGCTGTTATGGGCATGAAGGGCATAAGCCGTGACGAGGCTAAAAGGATCGTTTCATATAATGATGAAAAGAACCATGCAAGACATAAGTATATAACAGGTACCTACAGAGGAGACAGAAAAAACCGTCATATAATGATAGACAGCTCTCTTCTCGGCTGGGAAAAGACAGCCCAGTATATCCTGATGCTCGTAGAAATGCTTGAAGAGAAAGGAGCGTGAATACTATGGGTGAGAAAAAGGGCTCGGAATTCAACAAGGTATTCAGCTCCTGGGATATCCTGGTAATAGCCTTCGGAGCAATGATAGGCTGGGGCTGGGTAGTGCAGTCAGGAGACTGGATCGAAAAGGCCGGAGTGATCGGAGCAATGCTGGGATTTGTACTGGGCGGCGTGATGATCTTTTTCATAGGACTTACATATGCAGAGCTCACACCGGCCATGCCTGAGTGCGGTGGAGAGCATGTATTTTCGATGAGGGCAATGGGACCCTACGGATCCTTCATTTGCACCTGGGCCATAATACTAGGCTATGTAAGCGTCGTATGCTTTGAGGCCTGTGCGTTCCCAACTATCATATCCTATCTGTGGCCGGGCTTTTTGAAGGGCTATATGTATACTGTCGCTGGCTTTAGAATCTATGCGTCATGGGTAGCTGTAGCAGTGGTCTTTGCCTTTATCATAACGATAATAAACCTGATGGGAGCAAAGACAGCGGCTATCCTTCAGACCATACTTACTGTAGCTATAGGAGCTGCCGGAATAGCTCTTGTCGTCGCCTCTCTCTTTTCAGGCGCCCCGTCAAACTTAAGCGGTCAGGTATTTGAGGGGAGCAGCCAGTCAGGTATTCTTTCGAATATCATAAGGGTGGCAGCGGTAAGTCCTTTCTTTTTCATTGGCTTTGATGTGATCCCACAGGCAGCTGAGGAGATAAATGTTCCCCTTAAAAAGATAGGAAAGATCCTGCTCCTTTCCATTGTCCTGGCCATTTCCTTCTATGCCCTGGTGATCTTTGCAGTTGGATATGTAATGGATAGCGGATCTATTGCCGATTCATATCAGGCATCAGGACTTGTAACAGCAGACGCAATGGCAAAGGCTTTCCACAGCGAGGCAATGTCAAAGGTTATAATAATAGCAGGAATGTGTGGAATAGTAACCAGCTGGAACTCCTTCATGCTCGGAGGAAGCCGTGCCATCTATTCCATGGCTGAATCCTATATGGTGCCTCGTGCGTTCAAGAAGCTTAGCAAAAAGCACAAGACACCTACAACAGCTGTATGGCTTATAGGAATCCTTAGCATGCTGGCTCCCTTTGCAGGAAGAAAGATGCTTGTATGGGTATCTGATGCAGGAAACTTTGGCTGTGTCCTGGCCTACTTCATGGTAAGCCTCTCCTTCCTTATATTAAGGAAGAAGGAACCGGATATGCCTCGCCCATACAAGGTAAGATTCGGTAAGGTAGCCGGCGCCCTGGCTGTCATAATGTCAGGACTAATGCTTATTTTATACATACTTCCCTCGTCAGGAGCGGCTCTTATGCCTCAGGAATGGGGAATAGCGGGAGGCTGGTTTATAGTCGGGATCTTCTTCGTGATAGGCTGCAAGGCCAGATACAAGGACAAGTTCGGCTACTATGCTCCTCTCAATGCTATGATGGCCGGCTCTAAGACCTCTTCAGAGGAAAAGACACAGACAGGCGAGGGTACAGCTGTAATAAGCGTTGAAAGGGCTCTTGAAAAGGAAGAGACTCTTTCTGATCAGATACCTGTAATGGCCCCTGAGTTTTCCTATTTCCTTCCGGTAAATATAAATTTCGGCCCGGGAAAGGTGGATCTTGCCGGAAAGATCGCAAGAGCCTATGGAAAAAAGGCCCTTATAGTAACAGGAGGTTCGAGTGCCAGAAAGTCAGGCCTGCTTGACCGCGTAAAGGGTCTTATGGAAGCAGAGGGAATGACCTGCGAGATCTTCGATAAGGTTACTCCTAATCCTCTTACGACCACAGCAATGGAGGGAGCCTCACTTGCAAGGTCACTTTCCACTGAGCTTGTTGTGGCAGTTGGTGGAGGAAGCGTGATGGATGCCGCAAAGGGAATAGCCTTTATGGCAAAAAACGATGGTGATATCTCTGATTATATATTTGGAAGAAAGACAGGAGATATGGCTCTTCCTCTGGTGCTTATCCCTACCACCTGCGGAACAGGATCGGAGGGAAATGGATTTGCAGTCCTTACAGATCCGGCTACAGCAGACAAGAAGTCGCTTAGGAGTACAGCTATAGTCGCAAAGGCATCTGTCGTCGATCCTCTTGTGATGAAGACAATGCCTAAAGGAGTGCTTGCCTCTGTTGGCTTCGACGCTCTCTGTCACTGTATAGAGGCCTATACGGCAAGGAAGGCCCAGCCGCTTACTGATGCTTTATGCCTCTATGCCATCCCTCTTATAGCCGAAAATCTGGTAAAGCTCTACAGAGGAGAGGAAAGCGATGAGGCCTGGGAGGCTGTGACTCTTGCAGCTACATTCGGAGGAATGGTGATAAATACAGCCGGTGTCACATTAGCTCACGGAATGGAGCATCCTGTAAGCGGAAAGGTAGATGCAGTGCACGGCAGAGGACTTGCAGCTATCACTCCGGCAGTAATAGAAGCGGAATACAGATATAACAGAGTGAAGTTCGGACGTATTGCCCGTATACTCGGAGGATTTACCGCAGAGGACTGTGCCGGAAGGATAAGAGTCCTTCTGTCACAGCTTGACATGAATATCACTCTTTCTGATCTTGGTATCGGAGAAGAGGATATAGACTGGCTGGCCGAAAACTGCTGTAAGGTATCGGCAGGAAATATAGATAATACCCCGGGCTCATATACTAAGGAATCAATAGCTGATCTTTACAGAGCTTGTATGTGATAATTGAAACAGGAATCAACCCGAAAGGAAGGAGAAACACTATGGCAGGAAGGATTAAGACGCATCCGATCCTTGGCGCCCAGAACGAGGGCAAGAGGGTGGTTACATTCACCTACGATGGAAAGGAGATGCAGGGATACGAGGGTGAGCCTATTGCGGCCGCCCTCAAGGCAAACGGAGTCATGGTTCACAGATATACTATGAAGCAGCACAAGCCAAGAGGTATCTTCTGCGCGATCGGCAGATGCACAGACTGTGTGATGGTAGTGGATGGTGAGCCTAATGTAAGGACCTGCATGACACCGCTTGCCGAGGGCATGGATGTACGTACCCAGTACGGAGTCAGCGATAAACCATTTGACAGACAGTGATAAGTCCGGAGGAAAAGTAGATGAAAATAGAAAGATTTGATCTGATAATAGTTGGCGCCGGTCCTTCTGGACTTTCAGCAGCCATAGAGGCCGCAAAGCGCGGTATGAATGTAGTCGTATTTGATGAGAATGCACGTCCGGGCGGACAGCTTTTCAAGCAGATACATAAGTTTTTTGGATCTAAGGAGCACAAGGCAAAGATCAGAGGCTTCCATATCGGAGAGCAGCTTCTTAAGGAGGCAAACGAGGCAGGAGTAAAGGTCGAGCTGAACGCAACGGTCATAGGCCTCTATCAGGACAGGGAAGTAGTTGTAAGGATGGGTGATGAGGTTCATCATTTCAAGGGCGATGCGGTGATCATTGCTACAGGAGCAGCAGAGAACATGGTCCTCTTCGATGGCTGGAATCTTCCGGGAGTCATGGGTGCAGGAGCAGCACAGACTCTTATGAATCTCTACGGAGTAAAGCCAGGGGACAGGATCCTCATGCTTGGATCTGGAAATGTTGGTCTTGTCGTATCATTCCAGCTGATCCAGTGCGGATGCGATGTGGTCGCTCTTGTAGATGCGGCTCCAAAGATAGGAGGCTACGGAGTGCATGCTGCAAAGGTAGCACGTACAGGAGTTCCGTTCTACCTTTCACATACTATAAAAAAGGTCGAGGGAGATGATCATGTAACAGGCGTGACTATCGGTCAGGTTGATGACCATTTCCAGTTCATAGAGGGAAGCGATAAGCATTTTGATGTGGACACTGTCTGCGTGGCAGTCGGTCTTTCTCCTATGTCGCAGCTTCTGAAGATGGCAGGCTGCAGGATGGAGGATAATCCTAAGCGCGGCGGTCAGGTGCCTGTAGTCGGAGAATACGGCGAGACATCTGTTCCGGGTATCTTCTCAGCCGGTGATGTATCCGGTATCGAGGAGGCATCCTCAGCCATGATCGAGGGGCGTATGTCAGGAGTCGTAGCCGCTGAATACCTGGGCTATATGACTGCAGAGGAAAAGGATGCTGAGCTTAAAAAGCTTGAAGCCTCGCTTGACTCCCTGCGTCAGGGAATGTTTGCTCCAAAGAACAGAGGAAAGAATATTACAGAGACTGAGGAGGGAATAGATATTTCCACAAATCTACTGAAAAAGGGCTATGTGGCAGATGACGAGATAGAAAGATTCCCTGGAGTAGTCCATAAGGCCGGCCTTCATCCGGTGCTTGAATGCACCCAGAACATCCCATGCAACCCTTGTCAGGACGCATGTACGAAGGGCTGCATTTCCATAGGGGATAATATCACCTCCCTCCCTATTTCTGTGACTGACAGCACCTGTGTAAACTGTGGTATGTGCGTGGCCTCCTGCCCTGGACAGGCTATCTTCCTTGTAAATGAGGACGATGGAGACGGCAGTGCCACTATCACTCTTCCTTATGAGTTTATGCCTCTTCCCGACACAGGATCAAAGGGAAAGGCTCTCGGAAGGGACGGCTCTGTGGTCTGCGACGCTGAGGTGGTACAGGTCAGATCAGGTAAGGCATTCGACGGGACCAGTCTTCTTACTATAAAGGTTCCTAAGGAATATGCGATGAAGGCAAGATTTTTCAAGGCAGCAGTATAAGCGCAAGGAGGAAGGAACAATGAGTGAATTAAGCAACAGATCCAGAGATATAGGTGAATTCGTTCCTATGCCTGACGATGATATGATCGTCTGCCGCTGCGAGGAAGTCACCAAGGGCCAAATAAGAAAAGCCGTTCATGAGGGCCTGTGGACGATAGCTGAGATCAGGAGATACTTACGCTGCGGTATGGGACTCTGCCAGGGCCAGACCTGTGCAAAGCTGGTAAAGGGTATTGTCGCAAGAGAGCTTAAATGTTCTCCGACCCTATTAGAGCCTGCCAGCTCCAGAGCTCCTATGAGACCTACTGAAATGCATGTATATGCGGATGAGACGGAGGATACAGATCTATGACTACATCAGACGTAATTATTATCGGCGCCGGAATCATAGGCAATGCATGTGCCTACTATCTGGCTAAGAAGGGATACAAGGTAACTGTTCTGGAAAAATCCGATATCATCGGTGACGGTGGTTCGAGCCGCAACGGAGGCGGTGTCCGTCAGTCAGGCCGTGATCCAAGGGAACTTCCGCTCGCCATGTACGGGATCGAGCATCTCTGGCCGACTCTTTCCGAGGAGCTCGGTTACGATGTGGAATATCACAAGAAGGGAAACCTTCGTCTGGGGAAGACGCAGGCTCATCTTGCTACATTAAAGAAGCTTGCGGACAGTGCCTCTGCCTGTGGACTTGATGTAAGGATGATAGATGGAGACGAGGTAAGAGAGATAAACCCTTACCTCTCTGAAGAGATCATAGGCGCAAGCTGGTGTCCGACAGATGGTCATGCCAACCCTCTTAAGGCTACGCTGGCCTATTATATGGCTGCCAGAAGGCTTGGCGTCACCTTTATCACCGGTGAGGATGTAAAGGAGATAAAGAAGATAAAGGGCAGGGCAAGACGTGTCATCACGCAGACAGATAGCTATGAGGGAGATCACATAGTCCTTGCTGCTGGTATGGCATCCCGTGCCATAGCTGGAACTGTCGGGATTGACATCCCAATGGTGAGTAAGCTCATCGAGTGTCTTGTGACAGAGGCTGAGCCAAAGATGTTTGAACAGATGCTTGGAACCGCCGAGGCGGATTTCTACGGCCACCAGACAGACCATGGTTCGTTCGTGATCGGCGGCTCCACGGGCTTCGAGCTCTATAAAAAGGATAACGGCACCCCTGTAAACTACAGCGATACTGTACCTTGCATCTGCCGCGGTATCATCAGATACATCCCTATGTTAAAGGATGCCAGGATAGTCAGAGCCTGGGCTGGCTGGTCAGACAACATGAAGGATGGAGTTCCTGTGATTGACACAGTGAGTGAGGTGCCTGGTCTCATTCTGGCCTGCGGCTTTACAGGCCATGGCTTCGGTATAGCTCCTGGCGTAGGAACTGTCGTCTCCGAGCTTATCGCCGGAGAGCCGACCTCCTGCGATATCTCAGGCCTGAAGTACGACCGCTTTTATGCGAAGGATATAAAGAAATAAGCGCCAGATAGCTGATAGAACGTAAAAACCGCAACCCCGGAATGAGGTTGCGGTTTTTTAGGGGTTAGGTGTCACTCCTCGCCCCTTATCCCTAACCAAATACTGATCCCTGCAGTGACTACCTTTGCAATCACTGCGCTCCACCAGATCATTGTCTGTCCGCCGGCCAGGGGTGGGAGGAAAAGGATCAGGAGTAGCAAAATGACCGGCTCAGAGAAGGTCAGGATGTAGGAGCGGATGCTCTTTTCGGTCGCATAGAACAGGGCAGTGGTGACACGGGTTATCGCATCGAAGGGAAGAGAGAGGAGAAAGATCGGCATCACCCTTATTATGCCTTTGTTGACAGTGGCAGAGGAGCCGAACAAAAGCCCGATCCTGGCGCGAAGGAAAAAGATGACAAGAGCACCTGCAATGGCCAGAAGGATAGCGGATTCATAGGCAAGGCTTTTTATCTGAGAAAGCGATCTCTTGTCACCCTCACCGAAGAAACGGCTCATAAGAGGCTGACTGCCATCGCCAACGCCCTGTAGCAGCAGATATACGATCCAGATGATATAGGAAATGCAGGCATATATGGCAATGGCCGCCTCGCCGCCATAGAAGACGCTGAAGCGGTTTATTATGATAAGAGAAATATTGGGAGCCAGAGTGAGAGCGAATGGAGCCAGACCGATCTTTAGCGTGCGCAGGAATACATCCCATATATCATAGGAAGAGATCCGAAGAGCAAGCCTTCTTTTTGCCAGACAGTAGATAAGAGCGACAAGCATTGTGATGCCCTGCCCGGCAACAGTTGCCAGAGCTGCACCAGTCATTCCCTTACCCTTTATCCATATCAGGAAAAAATCAAGGAATACATTTGTGATAAAGCCGCCGATCATAGCGCCCATAGCCCAGAGGGAGCCGCCGAAATTGCGCATGAAGGGGACAAGACCGGTACCGAAAACCTGAAGGAGGCTTCCAACTGCAATAAGCCTTATATATTCATTTCCAAGAGAAAGAAGATGGCCGGAAGCGCCGAGAGCCGCAAGAAGAGCCCTGGAGAAGAAAAAAACACCTCCGCTAATCACGGCACTTATAAGAAGCATCATATAAATAGCACCGGCGATGAATTCAGAGGCCCTGTCCTTATCACCGCCAGCCATCAGGATAGAGTACCTTACAGAGGCGCCGATCCCTATGCCGGTCCCGGCAGCCTGGATAAAGGCAGTGATCGGGTAGGCAATGTTTATGGCGGAGAGGCCGGCATCGCCGATCCTGTTTCCGATAAAGAAACCATCGACGATAGCATAGATACCTGACAGGGCAAACGAAAGGACAGATGGTATTACATATGAAAAGAAGGTGCGTCTGTTATTCATGGCATTATTATAGCAGCTTTCTGAATCGTTGCAATACATCCTTATATTCTATGAAAGAAAGACCAATATTAAAAAACAGGAAATATCTTTATCTGACAGAGTTCTTTTCAGGAATGTCACTTATGGCAGTGGAGATAGGGGCGCAGAGACTGATAAGCCCTTATTTCTCATCATCACAGATAGTATGGACCATTATAATAGGAACCATAATGATAGCAATGTCCCTTGGCTTATAAACGATGAGGTCTCATATTACCGCAATATATACGAGAAGAATGGTATAGGCGCAGTCTTAAAGGAGCTTGAGTAGGGCCTGTCAAAAAATCCTTGCATATCGGAGTGATTGTGATAGAATATATAGGGTGACCGCACGGGGACCCATCTTGCGACCGGCGGGCACGTTTATCAATTCACATTTACAGGAGGAAATAAAATGGCAAAGAAGTGGGTCTACAAGTTTGAAGAAGGCGGAGCAGATATGCGTAATCTTCTCGGCGGAAAAGGTTGTAACCTTGCTGAGATGACTCATTACCTGCATATGCCTATTCCACACGGCTTCACAATCACAACAGAAGCATGTACAGAGTACTACAATAACGGAAAGGGCCTTACAAAGGAGATCACAGATCAGATCGAGGAGAACCTTAAGTGGCTCGAGGAAGTAAACGGAAAGAAATTCGGTGACCCGGAGGATCCGCTTCTTGTGTCAGTTCGTTCAGGTGCCCGCGCATCAATGCCGGGAATGATGGATACCATCTTAAACCTCGGACTTAATGACGTCGCAGTCGAGGGCTTCGCAAAGAAGACTGGAAACCCTAGATTTGCCTATGATTCATATCGTCGTTTCATCCAGATGTATTCAGACGTAGTAATGGAGGTTTCCAAGTCTCTTTTCGAGAAGGAAATCGACGACGTAAAGGCTAAGAAGGGCATCAAGTATGATGTCGAGATGGATGTAGATGACTTAAAGGAGCTCGTAAAGAGATTCAAGAAGATCTACAAGGATGCTCTTGGAAAGGACTTCCCTCAGGAGCCACAGGATCAGCTGATGGGAGCCATCCTCGCAGTATTCCGTTCATGGGATAATCCACGTGCCATCGTTTACCGTCGTATGAACGACATCCCTGGAGACTGGGGAACAGCTGTAAACGTTCAGACCATGGTATTCGGAAACAAGGGTAACACATCAGGTACAGGCGTTGCATTTACACGTGACCCGGCTACAGGAGAGAAGGGAATTTTCGGTGAGTACCTCCTCAATGCACAGGGTGAGGACGTTGTTGCAGGTGTACGTACACCTCAGCCTATCTCTACTCTTGCAGATGCAATGCCAGACGTATACAAGCAGTTCATGGAGCTTGCTACAGGCCTTGAGAACCATTTCCACGACATGCAGGATATGGAGTTCACTATCGAGGAAGGAAAGCTTTACTTCCTTCAGACCCGTAATGGTAAGAGAACTGCTCAGGCAGCTATAAAGATCGCATGTGACCTCGTAGATGAGGGACAGATCGATGAGAAGACAGCAGTTACACGTATCGAGGCAAAGAGCCTTGACCAGCTGCTTCACCCTGTATTCGATCCAGCAGCCTTAAAGAGCGCAAAGAAGATCGGCGCAGCTCTTCCTGCATCACCAGGTGCCGCAGCAGGTAAGGTAGTATTTACTGCTGAGGAGGCAAAGGCATTAGGAAAGGGAGGCAAGGGAGAGAGAGTCATCCTTGTCCGTCTTGAGACCTCACCTGAGGATATCGAGGGAATGAACGCTGCTCAGGGTATCCTTACAGTACGTGGAGGAATGACAAGCCACGCAGCCGTTGTTGCACGTGGAATGGGAACCTGCTGCGTATCAGGATGCTCAGATATCACAAATATCGATGAGGAAAAGAAGGAGTTTACACTCGCAGGAATTACTTTCCATGAGGGAGACTACATCTCACTCGATGGTTCTACAGGAAACATTTACCAGGGTGATGTAGCTACTAAGGAAGCTTCAGTAGCAGGAGACTTCGCTCGTGTAATGGGATGGGCTGATAAATACAGAACACTTAAGGTTCGTACAAATGCAGATACCCCTCGTGATGCGAAGAAGGCTCGTGAGCTTGGAGCTCAGGGAATCGGCCTTTGCCGTACAGAGCATATGTTCTTCAGTGGCAACAGGATTGATGCATTCCGTGAGATGATCTGCTCAGACACAGTAGAAGAGAGAAAGGCCGCTCTTGCAAAGATCGAGCCATATCAGGAGGACGACTTCAAGCAGCTCTATGAGGCAATGGAAGGCGACCCTGTTACAATCAGATTCCTTGACCCACCTCTTCATGAGTTCGTTCCTCAGACAGAGGAGGATATCAAGAAGCTTGCTGATTCTCAGGGCAAGAGTGTTCAGCAGATCAAGGACATCATCGCAGGACTCAAGGAGTTCAACCCTATGATGGGTCACAGAGGATGCCGTCTTGCTGTTACATATCCTGAGATTGCAGAGATGCAGACCACAGCAGTTATAAAGGCAGCTCTGTCTGTAAAGAAGGCTCATCCGGACTGGAACCTTGTTCCTGAGATCATGATCCCGCTCGTATGTGAGGAGAAGGAGCTTAAGTTCGTAAAGAAGACTGTCACAGATACAGCTGACAAGCTTATCGCAGAGGCAGGATCTGATATGAAGTATGAGGTAGGAACCATGATCGAGATCCCAAGAGCTGCTCTTACAGCTGATGAGATCGCAAAGGATGCTGAGTTCTTCTGCTTCGGAACCAATGACCTTACCCAGATGACATTCGGATTCTCCCGTGATGATGCTGGTAAGTTCCTTGATTCTTACTATGAGAACAAGATCTTCGAGTCAGATCCGTTCGCTCGTCTTGATACAGACGGTGTAGGCAAGCTGATGAAGTTCGCAGTAGATAATGGTAAGAAGGTTCGCCCTTCACTCCATTGCGGAATCTGCGGAGAGCACGGTGGAGATCCTTCATCCATCGAGTTCTGCAATGAGATCGGACTTGACTATGTTTCATGCAGCCCGTTCCGTGTACCTATTGCTCGTCTTGCAGCAGCACAGGCAGCAATCACTCAGGCTAAATAAAGGCAGGATTATAGAGGGGCTCTCCGGCAGCAAGGCTGCCGGGGAGTTTTTTTATTGCAAGAAAGCCGTGGTAAGTATACTGACACGGCTTCTTTTTTTTGCTATAATTGAGACAGGTTTTTTAGCTGATCGGGAGGAAGAAGCCAATGATAGATGATTACAACAGAGCCCTTAGGATTGGGCAGAGAACCTTCAGACGGGATGCATCATGGGGCAGATATCCATATCTGCCGGCCCTTGAGGATATTGTCTTAACTCAGGATACCAGCGAAGAGCCGGTAGGCCTTATTGAGGTGCCGATTGAGAATATAAAGGGCACCAAGACCAAGGGCAGGACAGAGGCCTTTGCCAGCGATTTCATGCCGCTGCTTTCAGCCGGGTCTGAGTTCGCGACCAAGTGGTCCAAGCTTTATGATTCCGCAGTCGAGGAGGGCATAAGGGAGCCTATAAAGGCCTATGAGTACATGAGATCCTTTTATGTGCTCGAGGGTAATAAAAGAGTATCTGTTTCAGCCTTCTTAGGCATTGATACGGTACTTGCCGATGTGATAAGGCTTGTGCCCAAAAGAAGCGAGGATACGGATAATAAGATATATTTCGAATTCCTGGATTTCTACAGAGTCTGTCCCCTCTATGATATTTCGTTTTCAAAGGAGGGCGGATACTTAAGGCTTGCCGGCTACTATAATCAGGACCTGAAAAACAAATGGCCTCAGGAGAAGATAGAGGATCTGAGGACAGACTACAATTCCTTCCGCAAGGCCTTCAAGAAGGAGGGAGGAGACAGGCTTGATCTTACAACAGGCGATGCCTTCCTTGTATACCTGAGGTTCTATAGTACTGACAAGAGCATTATAAGTCTGAATGAGAATGTGCTGATCAGCAGGATAAGAAAGCTCTGGGACGAGTTCCTTGTGACAAGTGATGATGATCCGGTCGAGCTTGTCGAGCATCCGGAGGAGGTAAAGAAGGACACCTCAGGAATGAATGCGATCGTCTCGCTCTTCACATCCAGACCGTCATATTCTGCTGACAAGCCGCTAAAGGTTGCCTTTTTCTATGAGAAACCGGCCAATGTATCGCAGTGGATATACGGACATGAGCTGGGGAGAAACTATGTCGAGGCTCATTACAAGGGAGTGGTCGTCACAAGGAAATATGATGACTGTGCAACCGATGAGATCCTGCGACAGAGAATAGACGAGGCGGCAGAGGATGGATTTCAGATGATGTTTACCGTATCTCCTGTTCAGATGAATGAAACTCTAAAGAGTGCAGTCCATTTCCCGGATATCAAGTTTTTCAACTGCTCGGTGAATCTGTCCCAGAGCGCAGTCCGCACCTATTATGGCAGGATGTATGAGGCCAAGTTCCTGATGGGATTTATAGCAGGTACAAGGAACAGGGGACACAGGATAGGCTATCTGGCCAACTATCCTATCTACGGAGCCATAGCTGAGATAAATGCATTCGCCATAGGAGCCTCAATGGCCGATCCTGAGTCGGAGATCTATCTGGCCTGGTCCTCGGTAAAGGATTCTGACTGGAGGGAATATTTCCATGATTGTGATACAGATCTGGCACTGGGACCTGATTTCATAAAGCCGGATGAGGCATCGAGGGAGTTCGGACTTTACAGGCTTACAGATGACGGAAGCATAGAGAATCTGGCATTTCCTCTCTGGGACTGGGGCAAATACTATCAGCTTATAATAGATCAGGTGCTTGACGGGACCTGGGATGACAATCCTGCCCAGGGGGCAAAGGCCTTGAACTACTGGTGGGGGATCTCATCACAGGTAATAGATGTGATCCTCTCGCCACATCTGCCCTACCAGACCTACAAGCTTGTGGATATAATGAGACAGGCAATGCAGCGTGAGCTGTTAAATCCCTTCTACGGAGAGATCTGGGCTCAGGGTCACAGGAAGATAAAGGGCTTCGGGACACCGAAGATCTCCAATGAGGAGATACTTACCATGACCTGGCTTAATGATAATATTATCGGAAGTCTCCCGAAGGAGCATGATCTGGTACCGGAGGTCGAGAAGGCAGTTTCAGTGAGCGGAACACTGGAGACAGATGATTCATTGGGAAAGAAAGGCAGTAAATGAAGATACTCGCACTTGCAGATGTAGAGGATAAGGCGCTGTGGGATTATTTCGACAAGGAAAGGATAAAGGATGTGGATCTGATCATATCCTGCGGGGATCTAAACCACAGCTATCTCGAATTTATAGAGACCATGTCCAACTGTCCTCTGCTGTATGTGAGGGGGAATCATGACAGGGGATACAGCCAGAGGCCGCCTCAGGGCTGCGTAGATATAGATGACAGGATATATGATTTTCACGGACTTCGTATCCTGGGGCTTGGAGGCAGCATGAGATATCATGAGGGTAGTGATATGTATACCGAGCAGGAGATGGCGAATCGGATCAGGAAGCTGAAGAGAGCCATAGCCCTAAGAAACGGCTTCGACATCTTAGTGACCCATGCGCCGGCGAAGGGATACGGAGATATGGACGATCTTCCGCATCATGGCTTTGAATGCTTCAACAGCCTGATCGACCAGTATCATCCCAAATACATGCTCCATGGGCATGTGCATAAGGATTACGGCCATTTTGAGCGCGTGAGGATCCATGAAGCAGGGACTAAGATAATAAACTGCTACGACAGGACCTATGTGGATATCTCTGATCAGGATCATCCGGCAAGAGGCAGAACGGGTTCGCTCCTCTATGATCTCTATACAGGGATGGAAGACAGGCGAAAGAAAAAATATTATTGATATATTTCTAAAAAAAGTTATATGGAAACCTTTTATCAGTAGTGTTAGTATATAATGCGTATACTAACAGGAGGTAATGACGACCATGAGACAGCAGGAACTGAGCAGAGGCGCAGGAATTCTACTTCCGGTCAGCTCCTTACCGTCACCATACGGTATAGGGACATTCGGGAAGAGCGCATATGACTTTGTGGATGATCTGGTAGCAGCAGGACAGTCTTACTGGCAGGTACTGCCTATAGGACCGACAAGCTTCGGAGACAGTCCATATCAGGCCTTTTCAGCATTTGCAGGCAATCCATATTTTATAGATCTGGATATACTGGCTGATCAGGGACTTTTATCAAGGGATGAGCTTTCTTCGATAGACTGGGGCTCGAGTGATTCTGATATAGACTATGCCAAGCTTTATAATGAGAGATTTCGTATCTTAAAGAAGGCATATCTGGCTTTTCTTGGATCACCGGATCAGACTATAAAGGAACAGCGGACTGACTTTGACCAGTTCAAGAAGAGAGAGAGCGGCTGGCTTTCTGATTATTCTCTTTTCATGGCCTTAAAGGATAAGAACGATGGAAAGAGCTGGCAGGAATGGGATAAGGATATCAAGACCAGACAGCCAGAGGCGCTTGACTACTACAGAGGTCTTCTTGCAGAGCAGAGCGACTACTACAGCTTTATCCAGTTCGAGTTTTACAGACAGTGGACCGAGCTTAAGAGATATGCCAACGGTCATGGAATCAGTATAATAGGAGATATTCCTATCTATGTGGCACTTGATTCGGCAGATGTATGGTGTAATCCGCTTGATTTCCAGCTTGATGGCGATCTAAAGCCTGTTGAGGTAGCCGGCTGTCCGCCAGATGCTTTCTCAGACTATGGACAGAAGTGGGGCAATCCTCTCTATAACTGGAAGAAGATGAAGCAGGACGGCTTCACATGGTGGAAGAAGAGGATGGGAGCCGCAGCAGGTCTCTATGATATAGTAAGGATCGATCATTTCCTCGGAGTCGTTAAATACTACTGTATTCCTGTTGATGGTGACCCGGTCGACGGACACTATGAGGAGGGACCGGGAAAGGATCTTACTGATGCCATAGATCAGGTCATGAACGGATCAAAGGTCATAGCAGAGGACTTAGGTGTCCAGATCGATGGAGTGAAGAAGCTTCTCTCACAGACAGGCTATCCCGGCATGAAGATCCTTGAGTTTGCCTTTGATGGCAACAGGAATAATGAATATCTGCCTCATATGTACGACAGGAACTGTGTGGTCTACAGCGGTACCCATGACAATGAGACCCTTGTCGGATATTTCAAGAGCCTTTCTCCTATGGGATATCAGTATCTGCTTGACTACACAGGCTCATCGGATCAGAAGGAACTGATCACGAATATCCTTAGAATGGCATATATGAGCGTGGCGGATACAGTAGTGATCCAGATGCAGGATATCCTTGAAAAGGATAACTCAGCAAGGATGAATCTTCCATCCACTATAGGTACTAACTGGAGATGGAGAATGAAGGCAGGAGAGTTTACTCAGGACAAGATAAGGAAGCTGCGTAAACTCTCAGACACCTATGCAAGAAATGAGAACAGAAAGGTAAACAAGGAACAGATGGTAGAAGAAACCGCAAAGAAGCTTTTTGGAAGAGGAATAAGTCAGTGCACGAATGAGGAGCTCTATATCACCCTCCTTCATATTGTAAAGGATATGGCAGAGCAGAGGAAGTCCGATGCAGGAAAGAAGAAGGTATATTATATTTCCGCAGAGTTCCTTATTGGAAAGCTCCTCTCCAACAATATGTTAAACCTCGGCATCTTCGATCAGGTAAAGAAGGAGCTTCAGGACAATGGTAAGAGCATATATGATATTGAAGAGGTCGAGAATGAGCCTTCGTTAGGTAACGGCGGACTCGGTCGTCTTGCAGCCTGCTTCCTTGATTCAATGGCTTCTATCGGCATTCACGGAGACGGAGTCGGGATCAATTATCATCTTGGACTTTTTAAGCAGGAATTTGCCGGCAATCTCCAGAAGGAGACTCCTAACCCATGGATCACAAAGGATTCATGGCTTATAGACAGAAAGAAATATTTCGATGTAGAGTTCAGATACCATACAGTACATGCGCATATGTATGATATTCCTGTTACAGGATATGAGAACAGGACAAACGAGCTTCATCTGTTTGATATAGACTCTGTAGACGAGCATATCACTGAGGGAGATTCTATTTCCTTCAATAAGGACGATATAGAGAAGAACCTGACACTCTTCCTTTATCCTGATGATTCAGATGACAAGGGAAGGATGCTCCGTATCTATCAGGAGTACTTCATGGTAAGCGCCGGAGCCCAGCTCATCATAGAGGAGTGCCTCGGAAGGGGAAGCAATCTCCATGATCTCTATGACTATGCAGCTATCCAGATCAACGATACGCATCCGTCAATGGTGATCCCTGAGCTCATCAGACTTCTTGTCCTTCACGGAATAGATGTGGATGAGGCAGTAGACATTGTCACAAAGACATGTGCCTACACCAACCATACCATTCTTGCAGAGGCTCTCGAGACCTGGAATTATGACTTCATGAATCAGGTTGTTCCGCAGCTTATGCCTATAATCGCTATCCTTGACGCCAAGGTAAAGAATACCTACAAGGATAAGTCAGTCTATATCATAGATGACAACAGAAATGTGCATATGGCCTTCATGGATATCCATTTCAGCCACAGTGTAAACGGAGTTGCCTATCTGCATACAGAGATCCTGAAGAACTCAGAGCTTAACAACTTCTACAGGATCTATCCTGACAAGTTCAATAACAAGACCAACGGCATCACCTTCAGGAGATGGCTTCTGGACTGCAACCCTGAGCTTTCAGACCTTATCGAGTCAAGGATTGGCTCAGGCTTCAAGAAGGATTCTATGGAGCTTAAGAAGCTTCTCGATTACAAGGATGATCCGGCAACCCTTGAGGCTCTCCGCTCGATCAAGGTACATAACAAAAAGAAGTTTGCAGACTTCATGAGAAAGACCCAGGGCATAGAGCTCGACGGACATTCCATATTCGATGTACAGGTAAAGAGACTTCATGAGTACAAGAGACAGCAGCTCAATGTCCTTTCTCTTATCCATGAGTACTTCGAGATCAAGAAGGGAAATCTTCCGAAGAGACCTATCACAGCGATCTTCGGAGCAAAGGCTGCACCGGCCTATACTATAGCAAAGGATATAATCCATCTTATCCTTTGCATGCAGCAGATCACTAATAATGATCCTCAGGTAAGCCCTTACCTTAAGGTGGTAATGATAGAGAACTATAATGTGACAAAGGCATCCTGTGTGATCCCTGCAGCAGATATATCTGAGCAGATCTCCCTTGCCTCAAAGGAAGCGTCAGGAACCTCTAACATGAAGTTCATGCTTAACGGAGCCCTTACTATAGGTACAATGGACGGAGCAAATGTCGAGATAGCAGATCTTGTAGGATCTGACAATATCTATACCTTCGGTGAGGATTCACAGACAGTAATAGACAGATACGCAAGAGGCGACTACAATTCCAGAAGCTACTACGATAAGGATCCTGTTCTTAAGGAATGCGTGGACTTCATAGTTTCCGATACAGTAAGAAGCGTTGGCTGCGCAGAGAATCTCGAGAGACTCTACAATGAGCTTCTGAACAAGGACTGGTTCATGACCTTCCCTGATTTCGAGGATTATCTGAAGACCAGAAAGAGAATGTGGGACGACTTCGAGGACAGAGATGTCTGGGCTAAGAAGTGCCTTATAAATATAGCAAACGCAGGTTTCTTCTCATCTGACCGTACTATAGATCAGTATGACAAGGAGATCTGGCATTCAAGATAAACTGATCAGTTGTCTACCGAGTGATATTTGTGTTAAAATAGGGATGTTGCCTTCGGGCAGCATTCCTATTTTTGTACAGACAGGTGGAACCTATGGAAATACTGATCGTAGATGATGAGGCAATCGAGAGAAAGGGGCTTATAATGCTCCTTAGGAGAGAAAAGCTTGACTGCCATATAAGAGAGGCATCAAACGGAAAGCAGGCTCTTTCGCTGCTGTCCGAGACAAGGGCGGATCTGATGCTTACCGATATTAAGATGCCATTCATGGATGGACTTGAGCTTACAGAGATCTGCGCCGAGAGGTATCCGGAAATGAAGATGGTGATCTTTTCCGGATACGGTGAGTTCGAGTACGCAAGAAAGGCAATGCAAAACGGCATCACCAACTATATACTAAAGCCCGTCGATCCGGCAGAGTTCCATAAGACAATAGAGGGGATAACCAAGCAGATGTATGAGGAAGCACTGGAGAGTGAAAACCGTAATAAACGCGGTGACTTTATCCTGGAGCATGTCCTTCTTACTCTTGTGAACGGAGTGGATCCGGAGAGCCTTAATGCTTCGATCAGGAATATACTGCCGGATGACTTTGCCTATGATTACTCTATCATGGTTCTGCTTTCAGCTGATCATGATTTCTTCGGACTTGGGGCCATGAACTTCGGTGAGGATATGAAGACTGCTCTTGGAAGAGAGTTTACCTATCTGAATATAGATCCTATGAACAGCCTTCTTTTATTCAGTGGAGAAATAAGTGACAGGAGAAGACTGGGGAAGGAAATAGCAGCAGCTGTCGAGAAGAGATACGGGACTACGCCATATATTGCCGTATCAGAGCCTCTGCCGGGAGGAAGAGCTAATCTGAGGGCGCTTTCAAGGAGCTATGAGGATCTGGAGACTCTGATGGAGAACCGTTTCTATCTGCTCGATACCAAGGTATTCATATCAGGAGAGGGTGTCGAGGGGACTCCGGATCTTAGTGACATAGATTCAGATCTTCTTATGAAGCAGATCAGACAGGATATAAACCTTAAGGATATGGTCGGACTCCGCGAGCACTATGAGAGGCTCTGTGACAAGTACAGGAAGAATGCAGCCTTTTCCCAGATCTATGTGAAGTTCGTCTTTTCGAACCTGATGAAGGAGATCTATGATGCGCTTCCGAAGGACAATCAGGACTCTCTTTCAAGCGATGTGGACAGGCTATATCGTACGACAGATTTTTCAGAGGTGATGAATATCTTAGATAAGGGCATATCCCTTCTGGAATCGACCTGCCTGTCAGCTACCAGGACCAATCACAGGGAGATAGATACAGTAAAGAAATATATCTATGAAAACTATGACAGGGAGCTTTCGATAGAGGCACTTGCAGAAAAGGTATATATGGCTCCGAGTTATCTGTCACATGTGTTCAAGAAGGAGACAGGCCAGACGCTGTCCAAGTTCATAAAGTCTCTCCGTATGGAGAAGGCAAAGCAGCTCCTTACAGATACACATGAGAAAATAGTAAATATCAGTGCTTCGGTCGGATATCCGAATGTATCCTATTTCTGCAAGAGCTTCAGGGAATATTACGGAGTAAGTCCGCAGAAATATCGCGATGAAGAGGACAGTTAAATGTCACACAGGATCAGAAATCATTTGGGACGCAGGTTCAGGGATCTTTCTCTAATCAGAAAGATCATGTTTATCTATATTTCTATAAGCGCCCTTCCTATACTGATACTTGGTATAGCTCTGGTAAGTCAGGAGGGCAGAACGCTTCGCATAAGCGCAAGGAGCGCAGTAAGGCAGACCCTTATGCAGTCAACGGCCCAGATGTTATCAGACATCAGGGTCTATGATAATCTGGCAAATTATATAGCCTATAATCAGTCGGTCAGCGATGTATTAAGCAGTAATTATAATGGCAGGAGCTTCGAGCTCTATGAGCAGCTGAATAAGACCGTTGACCCTATTCTTACATCACCAACATATTTTTCACATGGGATAAATGGGATTACTATCTATGTAGACAGGGATATTCCAGAGCATGGAGATTCGATCGCTCCGCTTTCATCAATAAAGGATAAAAAATGGTATAGGGATAACAGGGCAGATTTCGGTGCAGCCTCAGTCATTCTAATAGACAAGAAGGAAGACAAGGTCCGGCTTGTACGTACAATGCCTCTGATGGAGCAGAACGGAGTGAATGGCATCCTCTGCCTGGAGCTTGATTATAATGATTTCTTCGGAGAATACAAGGATATATGCGGAAAGGGACAGGGACTTTTTGTCTTTAATAAGGATGGAGAGGCCATTTACAGAGCAGGAGAGGCAGGGAAGATAAAAAATTCTGGAGCATATTTCAAAAGGGAAACATATGACGGCCATTATATTGTAAAAAGGCGTATCTCAGGGACAGACCTTACAGCGGCAATTTACACCGGTATAGGATTTTCGCCGGCCCAGCACAAGACAGTGATACTGGCCTTTCTGGCATATATAGCTATAGTAGCATCTACACTATATATTGCATCAGTATTATTCAATCATTATGTGGTAGAGGATATATCTGCCCTTGGAAAGAACATGGTAGAGGTAGGAAAAGGCAACAGGACCCTTACTGTAAAAAGCGACTCAGCCGATGAGATAGGAGATCTGATCCGCGGCTTCGGATCCATGCTGGATGAGGAAAATGTGCTGATAAAGGAAAACTATGAGAATAAGCTGGCTTTAAGAAAATCTGAAATGAAGGCCCTTCAGGCCCAGATCAACCCGCATTTTCTCTATAATTCACTTTCTCTTATCAACTGGAAGGCGATAGAGGTAGGGGCAGATGATATATCAAGAATCACGCTGGCTCTGTCCAACTTTTACCGGACATCACTTAACAGGGGGAAAAACGTCCTTACAATAGAGAAGGAAATAGAAAACGTAAAGAGCTATATAGCCATCCAGCTCTATATGCATGACAACAGCTTTGATACAGTTATAGATATAGATGAGGAGATCCTGCCCTATGAGACCTTAAATCTTATCCTGCAGCCGCTTGTGGAAAACGCCATCGATCATGGTATAGATATGAAGGAAAGCGGAAGAGGCTATATAAAGATAATAGGCAGGCAGGATCAGGATACGATTGTTCTTACTGTTTCTGATGACGGAGTAGGAATGGATGAGGAAACGGCAGAAAAGATCACCACATTCAAGAGTCATGGATACGGACTTGCAAATGTAAATGAGAGGATAAAGCTCTTTTATGGAGAAAAATATGGGGTAAAGGTAAAGAGCAGGGTCGGTTTTGGGACCATATGTACGATTACTATCCCAAAAATTCACATAAAAGACAAAAATCAAACATAAATCAAAAAAGAGTAATATTTACGTCCTCCCAAATCAACCTTATAATATACATTGTAAACAAAAATTTTCTTAAGCCGGTTATAAAAGGCGAAGAAGGAGGAACAAGACATGAAGGCAAAGAAAATCGTAGCAACCCTTCTTACTGCTTCAATGGCAGCAGGAATGCTCGCAGGATGCGGTGGCTCAGCAACAAAGAGCAGCAGCACTGGAAAGGCAAGCAGCTCTTCCAAGAAGACTGAGACCAAGGATGTTACACTTACAGTCTGGGGTCCGCAGGAGGATCAGGCAGCCATCGACGGCAAGGATCAGTACAAGGATGGTATCCTTAAGTACATGTGTGACCAGTTCAACGAGGATCATCCTGAGTGGAACATCACATTCAAGTACGGTGTCTGCTCCGAGGGAGATGCCAGGGACACAGTCACAAAGGATGTTGATAACGCTGCAGACGTTTATATGTATGCAAACGATCAGATCCCTGCACTTGTAAATGCTGGAGCCCTCGCTCAGATCGGCGGTAACTATGCAGATCAGGTAAAGAAGGACAACGATAATTCTATCTCAACTTCAGTTACATTCAAGGACAAGGTATACGGAGTTCCTTATACTGGAAATACCTGGTTCCTTTACTACGACAAGAGCAAGTACTCAGCAGAAGATGTAAAGGATCTGGACACAATGATGTCAAAGGATCTTGGAAAGGGCGTTACAAACTTCGCATTCGCTCTTGACAACTCATGGTATATCTCAGCATTCTACTATGGAGCAGGCGGAACACTCTTCGGAGCTAACGGCGATGATCCTAAAGCAAAGTGTGACTGGGACAATGATCAGGGAATCGCAGCTACAAAGTACATGGTAGCACTTGCTAAGAACCCTAAGTTCTCAAACGAGAAGGATGGTTCATCTATCGCCAAGTTCAAGGACGGAAAGCTCGGAGCTTACTGCTCAGGATCATGGGATGCAGCAGCTATTAAGGAAGCTCTTGGAAAGAACTTCGCATGCACACAGCTTCCTGCAGTAACAATCAACGGACAGAAGGGTCAGCTCTGCGCCTTTGCTGGATCAAAGGCAATCGGTGTTAACCCTAAATGCAAGGATCAGGATGTAGCAGTAGCACTTGCTTCTTATCTCGGATCAGAGGCCTGCCAGAGGATCAGATTTGAGGCTCGTGGAATCATCCCTTGCAACAAGAAGCTCATTGCATCTAATACAGTTCAGAAGGATGAAGTCGCAGTAGCTCAGGCAAATACAATTGCCAACACCTCAAAGACACAGCCTGTACTTGACGAGATGGGCGCTTACTGGGATCCGGCAGCAACCATGGGCGGCGAGATCGTTAACGGAGATGTAACAGACGCTAACGCAGCAGAGAAGACCAAGAAGATGGTTGAGGGAATCAACAGCCAGATAGGCAAGTAATCACCAGAAACCAAGGTCTTGATATTATCACGAAGAACCCTGGCGCTCTCCGGGTACCCGGGGCGTCAGGGTTCTTTTACAGAGGACAAATCATATGAAGAAACAAAAGGTAAAGGATCCGGAGGAGATCACATTCCGAAACGCCCTTGCCCATGGAGACGCAGCGACGAGATGCTCGGCAGTGATCATGGGAGCCGGGAATTTCGCGCACAGACAGATAGGAAAGGGACTTATGTATCTGGCTGTGGAGCTTCTCTTTTTCCTGTATATGGCAGAGCTCGGAGTTGGATTCTTAAAAGGACTCGTAACTCTTGGAACCAATAAGGGAGGAGAGGTATGGAATGACGCCAAGCAGGTATATGAATATACCTCAGGCGACAACTCTATGCTTTTCCTGCTTTATGGAACCTTCACACTATTTGTGATTTTCTGCTTCGCCATGGTATGGGCTGACGGACTTAGAAGTGCCTACAAGTCACAGATCTATGCAAAGCACGGAAGACACTTAAACACTTTTGCAGAGGATATAAGGTCGCTGTTTGACGGCAATCTCTACAAGTTCCTGCTCAGCGGACCATTAGTCTGCATCTTTGCATTCACTATTGTACCGCTGGTTTTCATGGCTCTGATCGCATTCACGAACTACGATCAGCATCATCAGCCGCCTGGCTCTCTTTTCCACTGGGTAGGTCTTGAGAATTTCCAGGCCATGCTCTCATCCGATAACGGACTGGGATACGCATTCTGGCATATACTCGGATGGACCATTGTCTGGGCAATATTTGCAACATTCTTAAACTATATCTTTGGAATTGTCCTTGCTCTTATTATTAACAGAAGGGATACGAAGCTCAAGAGCCTGTGGAGATTCATCTTCGTGCTTTCTATCGCAGTACCTCAGTTCGTATCGCTGCTTATCATGAGGACAATGCTTCAGCCTGACGGAGCAGTAAATGTACTGCTTAAGAATGCAGGACTGATTCAGAAATCGCTTCCATTCTGGACTGATGCGACATGGGCAAGGGTTACGGTAATAATAATAAACCTCTGGGTAGGTATACCGTTTACAATGCTTCAGGTAACAGGAATCCTTCAGAATATCCCTAAGGAGCTTTATGAGGCAGCAGAGATGGACGGAGCAGGACCGCTTACTATCTTCTTCAAGATAACAATGCCATACATCCTGTTCGTAACGACTCCTTACCTGATCACATCCTTCGTAGGTAACATCAACAACTTCAATGTCATCTACCTGCTTACAGGAGGAGCTCCGGTTTCCATGGATTACAACAATGGAACCGCAGGAAAGACAGACCTGCTTGTAACCTGGCTCTATAAGCTGACAATTGACAAGAAGAACTATAACTACGGTGCAGTCATCTCGATACTCGTATTTATACTTTCCGCCACGTTCTCACTTATAGCGCTTAAGAAGTCAAAGGTATTAGAAAACGAGGAGGCGTTCCAGTAATATGTCAAGACAAGCAAGAAATATATTGGTCCATGCGATCCTTGTTGTACTATCAGTGATATGGCTGTTCCCTCTCTTCTGGGTAGTCATGATATCATTCAGGGCAGAAAAGGGCTCCTACACGACCACCTTCCTGCCAAAGAGCTGGACCTTAAAGAATTACACGACACTCTTTACAGATACAGATGTATTTAACTTCCCAAGATGGTTCTTAAATACTCTTGTTGTGGCTCTGGTATCCTGTGTAATAGCTACTTTCTTTATAGTAAGCATAGCATATGTAATGAGCCGTCTCAGATTCAAGGCCAGAAAGATGATGCTCAACATGAGCCTGATCCTTGGTATGTTCCCTGGATTTATGGCCATGATAGCTATCTATTACATCCTTAAGGGTGTAGGTCTTACTCAGGGAGGACTTAAGCTCGTAGCTCTTACTATTGTCTACTCAGGTGGCGCAGGAATCCTTAACTATTTCGTATGTAAGGGATTCTTTGATACCATACCTAAGGAGCTCGATGAGGCCGCAAGGCTTGACGGTGCTACCAATATGCAGATCTTTACAAAGATCACCCTTCCTCTGTCGAAGCCGATCGTGGTATATACGATACTTACCTCCTTCATCGGACCATGGTGCGACTTCATCTTCAGTAAGGTCATCATCGGTACCGATGCCAACTACTATACTGTGGCTATCGGACTCTGGAATATGCTCCAGAAGGAGAATATCTACCAGTGGTACACCAGATTCGCCTCAGGTGCTGTATGTATCTCGGTTCCTATCGCAATACTCTATATCGCGATGCAGAAATACTATACAGACGGACTCACAGGAGCCGTCAAAGGCTGATGAATATAAAGCCGCCCCGGCTGGGGTGGCTTTATTTTTTTGTTTGTTGTATAATTTTTATCATGAGAAAGAAGATTGTACAATTACTCTGCCTTTGTATGCTGACGGTCTTTTGTCTGGTATGCGCCTGTCTAACGGGTGATAAGCAGTATAGATCTGCCGAGAGAGAGCGTGTCATGAGGGCAGCGTCAAGGACTCCATTCGGCAGATATCCGTCAAAGGTGACCTATACCTTAGGCAAGCTTTCGGCAAGTAACAGATCCAATATGCCATCAGGCGATTCCTATCAGGATAATGCCTATACCAGGTATGTTGAAAAAAGGATCAACGTAGTAAATAAGGACGTATTTGAGCTTAGTGACAATAACTACAACGACCGTGTATCTATCTCGATCGCTTCAGGAAATATGCCTGATGTATGTCTGGTGAATGATGAGTCAACCTTGCGGAGACTTGTAAGCGCGGGCCTTGTCGAGGACCTGACCACCGCTTACAGGAACTGCGCCTCATCGAGGATCAAGAAGATATATGAGTCATACGGTGATGAGATATTTGAGCCGGTGACCTTTAATGGCAGGCTCTATGCCCTTCCCGAGACCAATATAGACAACGGTCCCTCTCTTCTATGGCTCAGACAGGACTGGATGGATGAGCTTGGTCTTTCTGCTCCTGTGGATATATCAGATGTAAGGACCATCCTTAAGGCTTTTAAGAGGGCCTATCCTGATTCTACGGGTCTTATCACGACTCCTGAGCTTACAGGAGATGCTGGGTATTCTCAGGAGTATCAGACCGATATCATTTTTGCAGCCTTTTCATCCTATCCAGGCCAGTGGTATAAGAAAAAGGGGCAATATGTCTACGGTTCTGTCCAGCCTGAGACAAAGGAGGCTCTTTCTTATCTCCGGGATATGTATAAGGAGGGGACTCTCGACCGGGATTTCTTTGTCAGGGATTCAGGTAATCTGATAGATCTTGTTACAGAAGGAAAATGCGGGGCTTTTTTCGGACCCTGGTGGGCTCCGAACAATCCTCTTATCGATTCAGTAAAAAAGGACAGCAGGGCCAGATGGATGCCATATCTTATCAAGACGGATTCTCAGGGCTTTACCAGCTTCCCCTCACAGAATCCTAATGGCAAGTTCGTAGTCGTAAGGAAGGGCTATAAGCATCCTGAGGTCGTTATGAAGATAGTAAGCGTGCTCTTTGATGATCTCCCTTACGGGAAGCCTGCGACAAGGGAGCTTGAGGACTACTATATAAATAATGTGGATCCTACTGCAAGACCCCTGTCAGTAAACGTTGATTTCAAGAATGCCCTTACCATCTGCTATAATGACCTTACAGCAGTCCTTCATGGCAAGATGAAGGCATCCTCTTTAGACCTGCTGGAGGGCTCCTATTATGAGGCCTGCAGGGACTATCTGAAGTCAGGGAAGGACTCTGATAAGGGATTATACAACTGGGCAGCCTATACCTCAAGGATTACCGCCTGCAGAGCCTTTACCAACAATAAGGTAAGGGAGGTGAATTGTCTTCATAATATAGAGACAGACGCTATGAAGAAGCGCTGGTGGAAGCTTAAGGAGCTTGAGCAGAAGACATTTCTGACCATCGTCACAGGAGAATCCCCCTTAAGCAGCTTTGATGAATTCACTAAGGAATGGTACAGACAGGGAGGCGGACTTATCACCTCTGAGGTAAGATCGCTTTATAAATAAATTTCCTCTTGACATATTTCAAGAAATAGTATATCCTTTATCACATCACAGACAAAGACGTCTGGTGCGCTATATAGCGCATCAGGCGTCATTTTTTTTGGGAATTGGAAGAGCATGGCCTTACCTGCAGAGAAGCGATGCGGCTTCCGTTTCTGGAATAGGAGGAAAAAATGCACTTTGAAATGACAACAGTAATCTGGGTGCTGATCTGCGCAGCACTGGTTTACTTCATGCAGGCAGGATTTGCACTGTGTGAGGCGGGCCTTACCAGAGCCAAAAACACAGGAAACATTCTGATGAAGAACCTGATGGACTTCTGTATAGGGACACCATGCTACTGGTTCATCGGATTCGGACTTATGTTCGCAGGAACAGGAAAGTTCATCGGTAAGTTCGATCCATTCATCACTCATGCAGCCCTTTATGGAGCCAAGAATTCGGTGGTTCCTCAGACAATGCCTTTATGGTGCTATGTAATATTCGAGACTGTCTTCTGCGCTACAGCAGCTACGATCGTTTCCGGATCCATGGCAGAGAGAACCAACTTCAAGGCATACTGTATCTACTCAGCCTGCATTTCACTTTTCATCTATCCTATAACAGGACACTGGGGCTGGGGCGGAGGCTGGCTCGCACAGCTTGGCTTCCATGATTTCGCAGGATCTGCACTTGTCCATATGGTCGGTGGAACGATTGCCTGCCTCGGAGCAGCAATGCTTGGACCTCGTATCGGTAAGTATGACAAGAACGGCAAGGCAAGAGCTATCCCGGGACATAACCTTACAGCAATGGCACTCGGAGTATTCATCCTCTGGTTCTGCTGGTTCGGTTTCAACGGCGGATCTACAACAGCAATGGCTTCAGGAGACAATGCATTTGTAGCATCACTTGCATTCATGAACACAAACCTTGCAGCAGCAGTCGCAACAGTAGTGGCAATGATCTTCACATGGTTCCGCTATGGCAAGCCGGATGTTTCGATGACATTCAATGCTTCACTTGCAGGACTTGTAGCTATTACAGCAAGCTGTGACTGTGTTACACCTGTTGGAGCCTTCTTCATCGGACTTGTAGCCGGGATTATAGTAGTATTCTCAGTAGAGTTCTTTGATAACGTAGCAAAGATCGATGATCCTGTAGGAGCTATCTCAGTACATATGGTAAATGGTGTCTGGGGAACTGTTGCGGTAGGTCTCTTCTCAGCCGGAAACGACGGGATAGCAAAGGGACTTTTCTATGGCGGCGGCTTCAAGCAGCTTGGAGTTCAGGTATTAGGCTTCATCTGCATTCAGGCATATGCCCTTGTAGTAATGTTCATTGCCTTCAAGATCATTGACAAGGCAGTAGGCCTTCGTGTATCAGAGCAGATCGAGATCGACGGTCTCGACTATGCAGAGCACGGACTTGTAAGCGCATATTCAGGATTTGCTATCACCGATGTCACAGACATGGAGGTCGATGCAAATGAGAACACTGATCTCGGTGAGGATGACTTCGAGAAGGCATCTGAGGCTCAGATCAATGCAGCAGTCAAGGTTCGCGAGGAGGCACCGCTTCCAGCAGATCTCGACAGCGGTATCCATAAGGTAACAATCATCTGCCGTCTGGCAAAGTTCGATGCCTTAAAGAAGGCACTGAACCAGGTAGGTGTTACAGGAATGACAATGTCACAGGTCATGGGATCTGGAATCGAGCGTGGCTCGACAACAAAGTACCGTGGTGCTGTAGTTGATTCGACACTTCTTCCTAAGGTAAAGGTAGAGGTAGTAGTCGGAAACGTTCCGGTTGAGAACGTGATAGAAGCTGCGAAGAAGACCCTTTATACCGGTCATATAGGCGACGGGAAGATCTTCGTATATAACGTTACCAGGGTTGTTAAGGTCCGCACCGGAGAGGAAGATTTCAAAGCCCTTGCTGATGTGGAATAAACAACATATATCTTTTCTTTCCTTTTTCAGAGGCGGCTGGTTTACAGCCGTCTCTAATATTTTATGCCCCCTGGTCTCTTTTGTTCTTTATTATCATGATTATCACTACAGGAGCTCCTATTATAGAGGTAACTGTGCTGATATTAAGCTCTGTAGGTGAGAAGAGAGTCCTTGCCATAAGGTCGCACACAAGGCACATAAGGGAGCCTGTAAGAAAGGCGGCTGGTATCACAAAAAGAGGCCTTGTATTTCCTAAAAGTCTCGAGGCAAGGAATGGAACAGCGACTCCAACGAAGGATACAGGCCCGGCAAAGGCGGCGGCTGTTGCTGAGAGGATACCGCTTATTATAATGATAAGGATCCGAAGCCGCTTTACATTTACTCCCATTGTAAAGGCATAGGATTCAGAAAGCATAAGAGCCTCTATAGGCTTTGACAGGGCAAGGACTATGATAAAGCAGGCCAAAACTATTATAAATGATATATGGACGCTTCTCATATCGGCTCCCGAAAAGCTTCCCCTGGTCCAGTTATGGAGATTTATTATGTCGTTGTCAGAAAAAAATGTGACAAGCATATCGCAGACAGCATTGCAGATATAGCCTGTCATTATGCCGGCTATAAGAAGTGGGGCTATTCCGCTTATATGGGATGATATAAGGACAAGAAATACAATTACAGCCATAGATCCGGCAAAGGCAGCGAGAACCATTGACAGGCTTGAAAGTCTTGCCGAAAAGGAGACTGACATAAATAGCAGGATAGCGACAGCCATCTTCGCTCCGGATGAAATACCAAGTACGAATGGACCGGCTATCGGATTTCTGAAATATGTCTGAAGCAGGAAGCCTGAAACGGCAAGGGCTCCGCCTATTATCATTGAAAGCAGAGCCCTTGGAAGTCTGATCTGTCTTATTATGACCTGATCCCTGTCAAGTATATGAGACAGGGGGATCCTTACTGAGCCGGTCGAAATGTTTATCAAAAAGAAGATGATAAGCAGGCATAAAAGCAGTACAATGGTCAGTATGAAACGTCTGTAGTCTTTTTTCTGTGTCATTAGTCAAGCCTTTTAAAATATTTTTTCGCTTTCTTACCCTTGATGATACGGTGCATGTCGTTTATTATCTGATCGCTCTCGTCAGCTGACTGATATATATCGGCGCTTGTCTCATATACATTTCCATCCCTTACAGCCTTCATATCACTAAATAGGCTGTTTCTGTCGGTAAGAGCGGATAAGGAACCTATGCTTCCTTCTATAGTTGTGTTTATTATCATTATATCTGTATCCCTTGCGGTCTTATAGAAATCCTCAAAGGAGAGATTTACAGTAGGAGAGTGCGAATCGCTGTCAGGGTTTTTAAGATCGGGGAAGGCATATTCTCCGCCGGCACGTTCTATCATTGCAGGTATATAGTCGCTTCCGGAACGGACGACTACATTGTTTTCTGCATCAAGAGAAAAATATGCGACGGACTTGCCGGTCTTTTCCAGCTGGTTTACCTTTTCTATGTTCTTGTACTTCTCGTTGAAGAAGCGGAAGGCCTCATTCTTATGACCGGTGATGATCCCGTAAACCTTTACCCATTCAAGCCTTGCCTCTGGAGTTGATTCATAACTCGAGTAATCGATCATCACAGGAATGCCTAGTTTAAGGAGTTTTTCCCTGACAGCAGGAGTATGAAGGATCATAGTTGATTCAATAGCCAACGAGGCTTTCCCGTCGGTAAGCCTTTCATAATCTGGAGCAGAATACTTTCCGGCGAACTTTATCTGCTTATTATCCATTGCATCCTTAAGCTGTGATATGGACCAGTCAGCGGGTCTAATGCTTGAGAAGCCTATATCATCTATAGCATTACAGGCCCTGAAGAAGGAACCGCATGCCGTAGCTGCAAGGTAGATATTGCCATGGCCCTGATCGATAATAGTAAGCTCGTCTCCGAAATCCTTTTTTACCTCATCTGTGGAGAAGTCCCAAGGGCAGATCAGGTAGTTCTGATTGCCCTCTATGACAAGCAGATAGAGGGTTTTACCGTACTTTTTATATTCTGTGACTGAGAAATGAGTGGCGGCCGTATTCTGGTAGGTCGTCCCCTCTGTAAAGCCGTTTGTGGAAAGCTTTTTTAAAAGCTCCTTCTCATTTCTGGTGCCTATGGCTGCCTTTTTCTGCTCTGTATAGACATATTGCTTTGTCCCGGAGGTAGGAAGGATAGAGCATGATGAAAGCAGAAGGCAGGCTGAGATAAGCAATAAGAAAACTGCTGGCATAGAATGGTCTCGCGTCTTCTGTGACATTTAATGTCTCCTTTCTTTTCTGATGAAAAGACCAGCAGCAATGACTGCTATTACTATAGCTGCAAGAACAGGGACGATAATGAGCGGGCCTGACCCGGTCCTTTTTGCCCTTGCTGTATCGAAGCGGATAGTGTATGAGATCTCGTGAGGCTTTGTCATAGCAGTCGTATCTCCTATGACACGAAGAGGCTTGTTTAAGTCCTTTACAGGTATATCAAAGCGTGAGTTGCCCTTCTTGTTTACCTTCAGATATTTCCTGCCGTCTACCTTCATATAGTCATAGTAGCCTGACGACCAGGTGATCTCTGCAGTTGTCTTTCCTGCTTTTATATGGACTGGAGCCGGAGAGGCAATACCAGCCCGCCCGCTGCCACCGGACAGGGAAACAGGAATTTCATAGTTACCAGATGATAAAGTTTTGTTATTCATAGGAGTAAGTATAGCATAGGTGGTGGGGGAGGTAAAGGTGAGGTGTGAGGTGTGAGGTGCGAGGTGCGAGGTGCGAGGTGTGACCAGATCTCATTGACCTTAATCCTCCAATATAGTACCATATCCCCATGAGAACAAATATACCATCCCTAACCAATAACCTTATGATCGCCGGTACTATGTCCGGAGTCGGGAAAAGCCTTCTTACTGCAGGGCTTTGCAGGATCTACAGCAGAAGAGGATACAGGGTCGCTCCATTCAAGTCACAGAATATGGCGCTAAACTCGACGGTAACTCCTGACGGAGGAGAGATAGCGACGTCGACAGCTCTTCAGGCTCTTGCCTGTGGCAGGGAGCCTTCTGTCGAGATGAACCCCATCCTTTTGAAGCCGACTAAGGACACGGCCTCCCAGGTCATAATAAATGGAAAGGCAGAAGAGACCCTGTCTGCTGCAGAATATTTCAGGATCAAGGGAAAGCTGCTTCCGATAATAAAAGAAAGTTATTATAAGCTTGCAAGGGATAATGACATAGTCTTTATCGAGGGAGCAGGCTCTGTATGCGAGCTTAATCTGATGAAAAATGATATAGTAAATCTTGGATTTGCAGCCGTTGTCGATGCACCTGTTCTGCTCGTAGGTGATATAGACCGGGGAGGCATATTTGCCCAGCTCTATGGTAGCATTGCCCTGCTTGATAAGCCGGACAGGGAGAGGATAAGGGCGCTTGTAGTAAACAGATTCCGCGGAGATGAGAGACTGTTTTCGGATGGAGTGGAAATACTAAAGCAGAGGACCAGACGGCCTGTAGCAGGAGTTCTTCCTATGATGCAGCTTGATCTGCCTGAGGAGGACTCGCTGTCAAGACGGCTTGAGAGGAATGATATATCGGATATAGATATTGCAGTAGCCGGACTCCCCCATATTTCAAACTATACTGACTTCCTCCAGCTGGAGAGATATCCTGAGGTCTCGGTCAGATATGTGCATTCAGTGGCGGATTTTCAAAAGCCTGATATGGTGATCATACCGGGGACCAAGAATACCATAAGGGATCTCAGGTGGCTTAAGAAAAGCGGACTTTCCGATCTTATAAAAAAATATGCCGGAAGGCTACCTGTGATCGGGATCTGCGGCGGCTATCAGATGCTTGGAGAGGTCATAAGAGATCCAGATGGAGTAGAAGAGGGCGGAGAGGAAGAAGGTCTTGGACTTATACCTATGATAACGGAGCTTTCTCCAGAAAAAACTACGGTAAGGACAGACGGGATACTTGCAAACGGAATGAAGGCAAGCGGATATGAGATCCATGCAGGCATAAGCAGCTTCACCAGGGAAGCAGAGCATCTTTTTCTTACCAGTGACGGAAGAGAGTGCGGATATATTGACAGAAAAGGAAGGATAGCCGGGACCTATATGCACGGCTTCTTTGATTCAGCAGAGATAACAGATTCTCTTGTGCACTCTCTTGCCCGGGAAAAGGGAGTAAGGGTAGAAACCCATTATACAAGCAATCTTTCAGAGGAAAATTCAAGGGAGCTTGACAGGCTCTCATATATGATGGAGGAGAAGCTCGATATGGACCTTATAGATTCAATCATATTCAGATCAGGGATGAGCTGATCCCGAAAAGCTTTTTTACGAAGTCCATGTCCTTAAGCGATTCCGGATCTCTGATCGAAGAGAGATGGGAGCTGTCAATCGTAATAAGCCTCGATGAGCACTCAGAGGCCAGAGAAAGCTCATGTATGGACATGATCACGGTGACACCCCGATCACTAAGGACAGAGAGTATCCTTCTAAGTAGATACTGGTATCTGAGATCGAGAAAGGCAGTAGGCTCGTCGAGCAGGAGATAAAGAGGCTTCTGACATAAGCAGCGGGATAGAAGGACCCTCTGTTTCTGCCCGTCACTTAGGGAATCAAAGAGTCTCTCACTAAGGTCAGTGGTCTCGGTAAGCTCCATTGCCTCATTTATTATATCCTGATCCTTTTCACTCAGCTTCCCGAAGAAGCCTGAGTAGGGATAGCGCCCTGCAGCCGTTAAGTCATAGCATCTGAGCCCGTTGCCCCGGATCCTGTCGGTGAACAGGGCGGCAATATTCATAGAGGCGCTTCTCCTGTCGACCGAAGAGAGGCTAAGCATCCTCCCGTCCTTTGCGCTGAATACTATATCTCCCGATACCGGAGGAAGCAGACAGGAAAGAGTCCGTAAAAGAGTTGATTTACCGCTTCCGTTGGGGCCTGTAATGCTTATTATCTCTCCGGCTTCTATCTTCATATCGGGCACTCTTACGAGCGGTCTTCTGCCGTATCCGATTGACAAATCCTTAAATTCCATCATAATAGTAGAAGTATAGCATATTTTTGAAAGGAACGTAAACGTTGGAAAAGAAATTTGATATAAATAAGGAAGGCTACAGCGTCCGCTGCCTTTACTACTATGATAAGGATCCGAGACATGCCGATGATCTGGTCATATCTACCTACGGCTTCGGAGGCAAGAAGGAGAATCATGCGACTGAGAAGCTGGCAGACAAGCTTATCTCAAAGCATAAGGAGTTCGGAGTCATAACCTTCGACTGGCCATGCCATGGCGAGGATGCAAGAAACCGGATGATACTTGACGAGTTTCTTGAATACTACAGGATGGTAACCGACTATTGCAGGCAGGAGTTTGGGGCAAAGAGGATCTATGCCTACGGGACCAGTCTCGGAGGCTATATGACCCTGTTTTATCTGACCCGTTTCGGTAATCCCTTTACCAGGATAGCACTCCGTGTCCCGGCCCTTAATATCTACAGTAACCTTACATCCGATATCACCGATGAGGAATGGAAGAAGCTTGACAAGGGCAAGGATATAATAAGGGGATATACGAGAAAGATAAAGGTTTCTGAGGAATTTTTAGACCAGCTTAAGGCGGCGCCGGTCACAGATAAGGATTTTATGGATTTCGCAGACCAGATGCTTATAATAGCAGGGTCAAAGGACCAGTATACAAGCGTGGATCAGATAAGGGATTTCTGTGAGAAAAATGTGATAGAATACCAGGTAGTCGAAAATGCCGATCATCCCTTTACAGATCCGTCGCTAATGGATTATGCGATTTCACTGATAATAGACTGGTTTGGTGAGAAGGAATGAAGAAGAAACTGCGGATCCTTATCCTGCGTCATGGTATGACAAAGGGCAACAGCGAGAAAAGATACATAGGAAAAAGGAGCCAGGAGCCACTTTCCAAAGAAGGAGAAAGGCTTTTGCGAGAAAATGCATCCGGCTATCCCAGCTCCATGTATCTGTTCGTAAGTCCTTCTCTTCGGGCAGTAAATACAGCAAGGATCATATATCCGAGACTTTTTTCAAGAAGGATAGTCATCCCGGTATTCGACGAGATGGATTTCGGCATCTTCGAGGGAAAGAATTACAAGGATCTGTCGGATAATGCCACCTACCGCCAATGGGTAGACGGAGGCTGCCTTGGGATGATACCGGGAGGAGAGGATATGGAGAGCTTTAAGGAAAGGGTAAGGGAGGGCTTTTCTATAGTAATAGATACTATAGAAAAGGAGCATAAGGAGCTTTCTCTTATACATATCACAGGGGCAGAGGATTTCAGCCCCAAAAGACGTCTTTCTGAGGTGACAGACGCTGTGATAGTAGCCCACGGAGGGACCATAATGGCACTGCTTTCATCCTTTCTGGATCAGGATTATTTCAGCTTCGATGCTGCCTGCGGAGAGGGCTATATACTTACGGTGACAGTGGACTGATATATGGGAATTATAAGACTTCATCTTTATGGCTTTTTTGCCGGTTTCCTTCTGGATTTGATAATAGGCGATCCCCACTGGTTTATCATCCATCCGGTCAGGCTCTATGGTGGGCTCATTGCCTTACTTGACAAGCTTTTTCTAGGAGCATCAGATAAGGGCAGGCACAAGGAGGCAGGAGAAAGGCAGCTTATATTAAGTGAATATGCGACAGGAGTCTTTACTCTGGCCATTGTCGTCCTTATTGCAGGAGCTGGCAGCGCCCTTATCCTCTATCTCTGCTACAGGATATCGGATCTGGCTTTCATGATCGCAGAGGCCATCCTTACCTGCACGGCCCTGTCAGGATCATCTCTTATAAGAGAGACCACCCCTGTAAGAAGAGCCTTAGAGGATAATGACATAGGAGAGGCCAGAAGGAGGCTGTCCTTTGTAGTAGGAAGGGATACGGATCACCTGTTATGTGATGAGATAGCAAGGGCTACAGTCGAGACCCTGGCCGAAAACTTAAGCGATGGCATTATTTCACCGCTTTTTTTTCTGGCTCTGGGGGGCCCCTGTGCAGGTCTTGCCTTTAAGGCAGTAAGCACAGCAGATTCCATGATAGGCTATAAGAGCCGGAGATACTATTCATTTGGCAGGGCCTCAGCAAGGACCGACGACCTGCTAAATCTATTACCGGCCCGTCTGAGTGCACTGCTTATAATGGCAGCATCGTTTCTCCTGAAGGGATGCTCTGCCTCCCGGGCATTTAAGGTCTGCAGAAGGGATCATGGCAGGACAGAGAGCCCTAATGCAGGCTATCCTGAGTCGGCAATGGCCGGATCGCTCGGGATCAGGCTGGGAGGAGCCGCCTCATATAACGGAAGCATGATAGAGCGTCCCTGCCTGGGAGAGGGAAGCTCTGATAAGGAGCCTGACTGCAAGGCAATAGTCACGGCACAGAGGATAGTCAGACTCTCAACACTGCTGATGGAAATCATCTGCCTTTTTGTGCTATACTTTACAGTGATCTGTTGCAGGGCATGATAAGGGATACAGGAGGGCTTTTATGCAGTATCATGGCGGAGACGTCTACAGAAATAAGGATATAAGACTTGATTTTTCGGTAAACACCAATCCCCTGGGAACACCCCAGAGGGTAATGGATGCTGCCAGGGAGGCAGCAGAGCTTATTGGACAGTATCCGGATCCGCAGCAGGAGGAGCTTAGAAAAAGACTCTCAGACATTCTGGTGACAGAGCCTGACCAGCTGCTTCTAGGAAACGGAGCCTCTGAGCTTTTCCTTGATATAGTATATACACTAAGGCCTGGGAGGATAGGAGTAGTGGTACCATCCTTTGGAGGATACAAGTATGCAGCTGCAGCAGTAGGCGCAGACCTCATTGAGTATCCGCTCAGGGAAAAGGACGGATATCTGCTTGATACTGATGTGGCAGCAATGATAGACAGCGGGATCGATATGCTTATCCTTGCGACACCAAATAATCCTACAGGACGGACCATACCCATCCCCCTCCTCGAAAAGATACTTAAGCACTGCCAGAGAAAGAATGTGATCGTGGTGCTCGATGAATGTTTCATGGCGCTTAGCGATATGCATGACGATTACGAGGATTTCCTGTTCAGGAGTACCTTTGACAATGTGATCAGGGTATCGGCCCTCACCAAGTCCTTCGCTATGCCGGGAGTAAGGCTTGGCTACCTTATTGCTCCGAAGAAGCTTGCCTTGCGGATAGCCTCTCATCAGAGTGAATGGAATGTATCGATCTTTGCAGAGAGGTGCGGGCTTGCGGCAACTTATGAGGGAGACTATCTGATAAGGAGCAGATCCTTCCTGCGTACCGAGAGAGGATTCGTTCAGAGCGGCCTTATGGGAATGGGGATAATAGTCTTTCCGGGAGAGGCCAATTTCCTTATGATAAAGACAGATATCCCTATATATAAGAGACTTCTCGAAAAGGGTATCCTGATAAGGGACCTTTCGGACTTTGACGGTATAGGAGAGGGCTACTACAGGATAGCTATAAAGGACAGACCGAAGAACATGCTTCTTCTGGCCGCTGTACAGGAGATAGTGAATGGATAATGATTTCATCTATGTGAAGCCGACAGATATAGAAAGAGAGAGCTTTCGGATCATAGGAGAGGAGTTGTCTGGGAAGGGTATAGTCCTTAAGAAAAAGCAGGAGCCCTATATCAAGAGATGCATCCATACCAGTGCCGATTTTTCCTATGCTACAACACTTGCCTTTTCGAGAAACGCTACATCTGTGCTAGAGGGCCTTTTAAGAGAGCATGCCTCAGTGATCTGTGATACCCATATGGCGCTTTCGGGTATCAATAAGACAGCACTTGAGCGGGCCGGCTGCAGAGCCTACTGCTTCATGACAGACGAGAGAGTAAAGGAGATGGCAGGGAAGGAGGGCACTACAAGGGCAGCTGCAGCAGTAAGTGCTGCTTCACATATAGAGGGAAGGAAGATATTCTGCATAGGTAATGCTCCGACGGCCCTTATAGAGCTGAATAAGCTCTATAAGGAGGGCAGGCTTACTCCCGACTTTGTGATAGGAGTTCCGGTAGGCTTCGTAAACGTGGTCTATGCCAAGGAGCTGATAATAAACAGTGATATCCCATATATAGTAAACCGGGGAAGAAAGGGAGGAAGCCCTATAGCAGCCTGTCTTATAAATGCAGCTCTTTACCGGATAGAAAACAGGCAGCTATGAAGGAGCTTAAGCGCGGATTTACGACAGGTTCCTGTGCAGCCCTTGGGGCAAAGGTAGCTTCATGCATGGCTCTTTTCGGCAGGGTTCCTTATGGCATATCCATTGTTACTCCGGCAGGAGTCAGATATTCTCCTGAATACAGGATAGCAGAAGATGGCTTCTGCGAGGTGGTAAAGGATGCCGGAGATGACCCTGATGTGACCGACGGGATCACGATAAGAGCCGGAGTAAGGCTTATACCATCAGACATACCCGGTATCAGGGTGACTATCGATGGCGGCAGAGGAGTAGGCAGGGTGACTAAGGCAGGGCTTGACCAGCCGCCCGGAGAGGCCGCTATAAATACTGTCCCAAGGCGGATGATAGAGGAAAATGTAAGAGAGATAGCAGACAAAGCTGACTTCAGCGGCACTATAGCTGTGATAATAGAGGCCACAGGAGGGGAGAAGATAGCTGAGAGGACCTTTAATCCAAGGCTTGGAATAACAGGAGGCATATCTATACTCGGTACTACAGGTATAGTGGAGCCAATGAGTGATTCGGCTCTTATAGATACCATAAGGGTAGAGATACATCAGAGAAGGGTGCTGGGAGAGAAAAGACTTTTTCTGGCATTTGGAAATTACGGACAGGAGTTTCTGAAGAGGGATTTTGGCCTTGACTTAGATGCTGCGGTAAAGTGCTCCAACTTCATAAAGGATGCCCTTCTTATTGCTTGTGAGGAGGGCTATAAGGAGCTGATCCTTGTGGGACATCTGGGCAAGATAGTAAAGGTGGCCGGAGGCTTTTCCAATACCCATTCGAAGTACGGGGACTGCAGGATGGAGATCCTTACGGCAGCTCTTGTCAGATCAGGTATCCCGGTGGAGATTAGGGATCTTAGGATGCTTCTTTCTATGAATACGACAGAGGAGGCAGCGGATTTTCTTGCAGAAAAGGGCTTTCTTGCTAAAGTCGCAGAGGTCCTTAAGGAAGAGATCATGGAGACTATCGGTATATGGGCCCCGGAGCTTAGGGTAGAGATTCTTATCTATACGTTGGGACAGGGGCTGATAGGAGAATATAAATGATACATTTTGTAGGAGCAGGACCGGGAGCAGTTGACCTTATCACTGTAAGAGGACAGAGGCTTATTGAAAAGACAGATGTGCTTATCTATGCGGGCTCCCTTGTAAGCGATGATTTTTCGGATCTCTTAAAGCCGGGTGCAAGCCTTTACAACAGCGCCTATATGACCTTAGAACAGGTCTGTGAGATTTTCCTTAAGTCTGATGAAATGGGACTTGACCTTGTAAGGCTTCATACAGGAGATCCTTCACTCTTTGGCGCCATAGCCGAGCAGCAGGCCTTTCTCAAAAAAAACCATATTCCATATGATATTACTCCGGGAGTGACCGCAGCATTTGCTGCTGCAGCAGCACTGGGAATAGAGTACACTCTTCCGGGTATCAGCCAGACACTTATTCTAACGAGAGCAAAGGGAAGAACTCCGGTCCCTGACAGGGAGACTATAGAGGCTCTTTCAGCTACGGGCTCATCGATGGCCATATATCTGAGCGTGAAGAGCGCAGCCGAGGTAAAGGAGGCCCTGCTTTTAGGAGGCTATAAGGAAACGACACCGGCAGCCATAGTATACAGGGCAAGCTGGCCGGACCAGAGAGTCATAAGGACTAGGGTAGCAGAGCTTGACCGGGCCCAGCAGGAATCTGGAATAGAAAAGACAGCCCTTCTTATAGTTGGAGATGCTCTTCTGCAGTCTGACTTTGACAGGAGCTGTCTCTATGACCCGGACTTTTCGACGGAGTACAGGAAATGATCAGAGTTATCTATTTTACAGATAAGGCAGAAAGGCTGGCCTCCTCGATAACTGAGTATACAGATCTTCTCGACGGCAGGTGTGGAGGAGTTGAGGATGCGCTGTCAGAGTCCTTCGAGAAGAAGATAGATCTGCTTTTCATAGGAGCAGCAGGCATTGCAGTCCGTCTGATAGCCCCATATATAAAGGACAAGACGACGGATCCGGCAGTCCTCTGCATGGATCAGGAGGGCAGATATGTGATCCCGCTTCTTTCGGGCCATATAGGAGGAGCGAATGATCTGGCAAGAAGCATAGCAGCCCAGACAGGAGCGACAGCGGTTATCACTACGGCTACAGATCTTGAGAAGGTATTTGCGGTCGATATTTTCGCAAAAAACAACGGACTTGGTATTTTAAATCCCTCCGCGATAAAGACGGTTTCCTCAATGGTCCTTAAGGGAGAGTCAGTTCCTGTAAAGACAAAGGATCCGACGCTTATCCTCCAGGAGGAGACAAGGAGGTTCCTGCGCCCGGTAAGGGACGATGAGAGACCAGTCATAAACGTGGTGGATAAGGAATGGATCCTATCCATGCTTCAGCTTACAGGAATAGATCCATATATGCCTCTTCCCGACAGGGATACAAGGGAGGACCTCCTGCTTGACTGCGGAGTCAGCAGCAGATGCCTCTATCTCTACGAGAGGGATTTATGCCTTGGCGTTGGCTGCAGAAAGGGTACCCCTGTAGATGATATATTTGCCTTTCTTCGCGACTGCCTGTTTCACAAGAGGCTTCCCATGGCCTGTCTTGGCTCTGTATCCTCTATAGATATCAAAAAGGACGAGCCCGGTATAATAGGGCTCTGCGGAGCCCTTAAGGTTCCCTACTATACCTATACGGCAGCAGAGCTTATGGCCCTGAAGGGCAGCTTCCATTCATCAGAATTCGTAAAGGAAAAGACAGGAGCAGATAATGTCTGCGAGAGAGCAGCAGCTCTTACAGCGGGAGTCACAGCAGAAAGGCTTGTCGGCAGAATGAAGACAGACCGGGTCACGCTAAGCATTTACAGAAGAGGAAGCATATGAAAAATATAGTCATCTTTTCAGGAACCACAGAGGGGAGAATGCTTGCTGAATCGTTTGCTATCGCAGGCATAGCCGTAAGCGTCTGTGTGGCGACTGAATACGGACAGGAGGTAATGGAGAACTCTCCTCTTATCGATGTAAATGTTGGGAGAATGGACGAGGGGGAGATAAGGACCTTCCTTGAAAAGAAGCAGGCTGATCTGGTCTTCGATGCTACCCATCCATATGCGACTCTTGTCACAGAAAACATAAAAAAAGCCTGCAGGTCCCTTTATCTGCCGCTCAAGCGTATAATAAGGGACAGAGGAGAGGACTGCCATACCGGCTATAGGATAAATATGGCCTCTGATACAAGGGAAGCAGTATCAATGCTTTTGAATATACCCGGAAATATCTTCCTTACAACAGGGAGCAGGGAGCTTTTAGACTTTGCAGCCCTGCGGGAGAGGCTTTATGTAAGGGTCCTGCCATCAAGGGAGGCTATAGGCCTGTGTGAGAGAGCAGGAATAGAGAAAAGCCATATAATAGCCCAGCAGGGCCCATTCACCTGCGAGGAAAACCTGGCCATTATAAGGAGATATGATATAGGGGTCCTGGTGACAAAAAGCTCCGGCAGGAACGGAGGCTATCAGGAGAAGCTTAAGGCAGCAGAGACAGCAGGCATAGAGACTATAGTGATAGAAAGGACTCCACGCGGGCCGTCAGAGGAGAAAAGGGAGCGGACCCTTACTCTTATAGGAGCAGGATGCGGAGAGGGTACGCTTACGGCTGATGCCATAAGGGCAATAGAAGATGCCGATCTGATAATAGGCTCATCCCGCCTGCTTGCATACAGAATAGTAAGGGAGAGCCCGGCTCCTAAGGAGTCCGCCTATAAGGCAGAGAAGATAAATGAGATATTATCAGAAAAGAAACCTTACAGGCCTGTGGTCCTCTACTCAGGCGACAGCGGCTTCTATAGCGGAGCCAGATCCCTGATAGCGGCTGCTTCGGAGGGCATGAGGCTATTGGTGATACCTGGTATCTCATCGGTAGCGGCCCTTTCAGCCCTGACACATATCCCCTATGATAATGCTTTTATAAAGTCATATCATGGAAGAGCCATTGACAGTAAGGAGCTTGCACAGGCGGTAAAGAGTCACAGGGCATCGTTTATACTCCTTTCCGGAAAGGATGATCTCTATAGCCTGCTTTCGCTTTTTCCTGACAAAAGGATAATAGCCGCCCAGGACCTGGGAGGAGAGCTGGAATGGGTAGGAGAGATAGATAAGGAGAGGGTGGATGGCCTTAAGGGATCGCTTTTTACAGTGCTTGTCACGGAGTAGACGATGAAAGGACTTATGATAGCCGCTGACAGGAGCGGCTCAGGAAAGACTACGCTTACAAGAGCGCTTATATATGCTCTTATGGAAAAAGGCATGGATGTCATTCCCTTCAAGTGCGGACCGGATTATATAGATCCCATGTACCATTCTCTCATAAGCGGGAAAAGAGGGCATAATCTTGATACCTTCTTTACTGACCATGACAGGACGAGCAGGCTCTTTGCCAGAGAAATGGGCTCTGTCAGGGAAAACTCTATAGCCATAGTAGAGGGTGTAATGGGATTATACGATGGACTGGGAGGCTTTTCGGCAGAGGGGTCCTCATACGATCTTGCAGATGCGCTTGGAATGCCCATCGTCCTCTGTATAAATGCAAGGGGAGCAGCCCAGACTCTTATAGCACTTATTTCAGGAATTTTAAGCTTCGATAAAAGCAGGCTGATAAGGGCCATATTCTTAAACCAGGTATCGGACGGCTTCTACCCGGTCCTGAAGAAAAGGATAGAGCAGGCTTTCGGGCTTCCTGTTATAGGTCATTTCCCGGCTGATCAGGGAATCGAGCTAGCCAGCAGGCATTTGGGCCTTCTGCGTCCTTGGGATATCGATATAAGGAAGGATAAGGCCAGACTTTCCCAGATCTCCATGGACAGGATAGATATTAATAGGCTGCTTTCGATAGGAGAGATGCCTGACATTAAGGAGCCATCCTTCGAACCTGCCGGTAAAAGAGCAGTGATAGCCATCGCAAGAGACAGGGCCTTTGACTTTTTTTACAGTGAAAATGAGCTTGTGCTTTCGGATAAGGGAGCTCATATAGTGTATTTTTCTCCGCTCTCTGATAAGAAGCTTCCTGAGGGTACAGCTGGGATCATCCTTCCAGGCGGATATCCGGAGCTCTATGCAGATCAGCTGAAGGATAATCAGGAGATATGCGGGCAGATAAGGGATGCCTTAAGGAGTGGAATGCCTCTTCTGGCCGAGTGCGGAGGCTATATGTATCTTCACGAGAGCATAGGGGGAAGCGGCCCTCTGGTATCTGTTCTTGACGGGGATGTCCATGATTGCGGCAAAAGCCTGCGCTTCGGCTATCTGACCTGTAGCGACAGGGGGCACTTCTTCATAAAGGAGGGTAAAGAGATAAGGGGGCATGAATTCCATTACTATGACACAAAAGACAATGGAGACGGTGCCGTCGTGACAAAGCCAGGAAGCGGGCGGGTAAGGAGGGCAGGTTTCTGTGGCAGCAGAAGCTTCATGTCCTTCATGCATTTCTACTATCCGTCATATCCGGACTTTGCCGGACATTTTCTAAAGGAGGCAGCATCCTATGCAGCAGGAAAAGGGCTATGAAAACAGCTATAAGTATTTTGAAAACAGGGACTGCAGATACTATCCCTGCCACAGGTCAGACCATATCAACTGTCTCTTCTGCTACTGTCCCCTCTATAGGGAAGAGACCTGTCCGGGAACATATAAGTGGATAGAGACAAAAGATGGAAGAAAGGTTAAATCCTGCATCGACTGTATCTGGCCACACATGCAGAAAAACTATGAAAAAATCATGAACATTCTTTCTAAATGTTGAAAAGCCGCCTCACTGAGTCTATGATAGATTCTGTGAGGTATTTTTATGAGAAAGAAATTATTAGCAGTTATTTTATCATTACTTATCCCTCTTGCAGGATCTGCAGCTGGTATCACGCCTGTAAGCGCAGCAGAGCAGACACATAGCCTGCCATGCGGGGATATACATTCAAGCGTTAAGAAATTCGCGAAAAAGAGCAGGGTAGACAAAAGGGTCTATTCGTCAGAAACTGTAAAAAGTGACCCATACTGGGACCAGTTCTCAGGCAGCATTTACTATGAGCAGATGGGAAGCAGCCAGAGACAGCTTTATGACAAGCTTAAGAGTCTATCACAGAGGTATCTGACCGGAAATGCGACAGCCTCTGTTATGACACTTGATGACGGAAGCAGCGGCTACTATACCGATTCAGTGACATATTCAGACATGTCATCGGCTCAGGCCTTCTATGTAGCGACTATATTTTTCTATGAGAACCCGCAGTATTATTTCCTAAACGACGGGATAGGATATACAGAGCCGCTAAGCTCCCTCTTCTGGGGCATATCTGAGCCAGGGACCATAAGTCTTGGGATCTATTCCAGATATGCCAGCGCCAGCGCCAGAAAGACCTATACAGAAAAGTATAAGGATGCGATAAACAAGGTGATCTCCAAAGCCTCATCATACAAGAGCGATCTGGCAAAGGAGACCTACTTCCATGATAGTCTGGCCAAGAATGTATCATACAACGGTGATACCGATGATAATAATGAGGATGATACCCAGAGCCAGAGCGCTGCATCAGTATTTCTTCTGAAGAAGACAGTCTGCGCCGGATTTACCAAGGCCTTTTCCCTGCTTCTTAATTCCCAGGGGATAAAGAACGTGGGAGTCACAAGCGATTCCCATGCCTGGAATGAGGTTATGATAAATGACATCTGGTACATAACCGATGTGACCTGGGATCAGAACAAGTGGCCATCCCATGATTTCTTCAATATAAGTGAGTCAGAGATCAGGAAGTCAGATTCCCAGTGGGCCCATCTGCCTCTGTCATGCTATTACGGAATCCGTCCTGAGTGCGTTACCGATCATGATTCATCGGTGGATGCCATAGATCTGACAAGCACCGACAGCAGCCAGGCGGATACGGACAGCGGCAATGACACTAATAAGGAAAACCCTACCATAACACCGGTCACTCCTTCTCCTCAGGAGGTGACTTCTCCTCGCCCTGCAAAGCCTTATAGCTTTTCGGTAAAGAAGACAGGAAAGGGAGCCCTTACTCTGAAGATAAAGACAAGTGAGAAGGTAGCCGGATTCTATATATACTACCGCCTGAAGGGAGATAAGGTCTGGGATACCAGGTATATAAAGGTAAACGGCAGGCAGAAGACCTTTAAGCTAAGTGGACTTGTGTCAGGGAGGATATATCAGATAAAGGCGTTCTCGTCTGACAGTAAGGGAACTCTTTCGAAGGGGACTAAGATCAGGGTAATTAAGGCTTGATTTTCCATAGATTCCACTTGAAAATATGCCAAAAAATGATAAAATCTAACATAGATTTTATATTTTCAAGAAACTAAAGTCGGAAAGGAAATGGATTTATGGAGAAGAAGGAAGATGTTAGGTTTCTACGTTCAACAAGAGGCAGGATCATCATTGCAGTGCTTATAGTGATTATATGTATAATCACGGCACTTAATTTCGCAACACTGACCAGATTCGACAAGACCATTACATTGACCACAAAGAACTATATGCAGGATCTGGCCTATGCTTATGGTCATTCGATCGATGCAGAGATAAATGGAGGTATGTCGACAGACAAGGCTCTTACGGCAGGCAACCTGTCAAACGAGCTCAAGGGAGTAGGGGTAAAGGGGATAAAGTCAAGCTATGCTTATCTGGTAGACGCCAAGGGCACCATGCTTTATCATCCGTCAGCCGATAAGATAGGACAGCCGGTTGAGAACTCGGTCGTAAAGGACCTTGTATCAAAGATAGAAGCTGGTGAGACGATCCAGGAAAAGAACGAGACAGTTGAATATAATTTCAACGGAGTAAAGAAATACGCAGCATTTTATGTATCTGACAAGCAGCAGTTTATTCTTGTAATATCAGCAGACGATGCAGAGGCGAAACAGGCAGTTAACAGCACTATTGTTTCATCAACCGTTATTGGAGTGACTATCGGTTTAATTGGTATCATAATCCTTGCCCTGCTCCTTGTAGTCGCCATGCGTCCGATAAGAGAGCTCTCCAGGTTCGTAGACAAGATGTCCGACCTCGACTTCAGCCCTGATCAGGACAGCAGGAAGCTGGCTGCCAGACAGGATGAGTTCGGTATTATGGCAAGATCCATAATCAATCTGCAGAAGCGACTGATAGAGGTCATCTCCAATATCAAGGACCAGTCGTCAAAGCTCTTTGACTCGTCGAACGGTATGTATAAGCATGCTACCGATATGAACGAGACCACGAATCAGGTCGATACAGCTGTAAACGAGATAGCTCAGGGAGCCACCTCTCAGGCCAGCCAGACCCAGTCAGCCTCTGAGAATGTCATCACTATCGGAAATATGATAGAGGAGGCCAATCAGAAGGTCGATGAGCTCTATTCTACAGCCCAGAAGATTAAGGATTCCAATAAGTCAGCACTTGATATATTAGGTCAGCTGGGAGCTACAAACGAGAAGACAAAGGAGAGTATCAACCAGATAGCGGAGCAGACAAGGACCACAAACCAGTCAGCCGGCAAGATCAGGGAGGCAACCTCGATCATTGCCAATATTGCAGATGAGACAAATCTTCTTTCTCTTAATGCTTCGATCGAGGCTGCAAGAGCCGGAGAGGCCGGTAGAGGTTTTGCAGTTGTCGCTTCACAGATCCAGCAGCTCGCCGATCAGTCATCCGAGTCAGCCCAGCAGATAGAGCAGATAGTAGAGGAGCTGATGAAGGATTCGGATCAGGCAGTTTCTACTATGGACAGCGTTAAGGAGATAATCGAGCAGCAGTCTGAGAATGTCGATCAGACAAAGGAGGCCTTTGGTCAGGTATCGGCAGGTATCGATGAATCGATAGCAGCTGTTACTACGATCACAGGAAAGATGAATAAGATGGATGAAGCCAGGAAGAAGGTCGTAGAGACAGTATCCTCGCTTTCTGCTATAGCTCAGGAGAATGCCGCAAGCACAGAGGAATCATCAGCATCGGTATCTTCAATCACTACTATAGCCGACGAGATCGAGGAGTCATCCGGAGATCTTAAGGATATAGCTAAATTGCTTGATGAGGATATGAACAAATTCAAATATTAACATTAAATAAAAAGCACACGCAGTAACAGTATCTGTGCTATAATAATCTCAAACGAAACACCGCGGAAATAGCATTTTTCGCGGTGTTATATGTTATACGGAAACTGTTTTAATTATTTCAAAGGAAAGAAGTCATGAAGAAAAGAACCCTGGTGCTTCTGTCAACAGCCTTAGCAGCCGCTATTGTAGTATCCTCAGCTGGTCTCTGTGTAAATATTGCCCAGTCAAAGAGGGTTAATAGTTTCATTACCAGAGAGCTTAGGAGGCAGGCTAAGGAGGCCGAGAAGAAAAGCTCATATAAGGAAGACGGCTATAAGGTCGGAGGACAGTATGAGATCCGTTCGACAAAGGATATATCTGATGCCTACAGAAAGGGAGATGACAGCAAGCTAAGCGACGATGATAAGAAGACTTTAAAGACTGCGTCTGATATCCTGAAGAAGATCATAAAGGACGGAGATTCGGACTATAATAAGGAACTGGCCGTATACAGGTGGATGTATCAAAACATAGGACAGGGTCAGTCTACTGTGGTATCACTTCCGGCAGCAAGCGGATCTGACTTTACTCCTCAGGGAGTGCTTGTCTCTCGTCAGGCAGTCTGCGTAGGATATGCGACTACCTTCCGTATGTTCATGCAGATGCTTGGCATAGAATGTCGAATAGTCCACAATGATTATCATTCCTGGGATCTGGTCAAGCTTGATGACGGCAACTGGTATCATGTGGATGTATATACAGATGTGAGCGGCAAATGCGAGTACCAGAATTTCAATATGACAGATGCAACCGCCAAGACCGGCCATGACTGGGATCAGACAGCTCTTCCGGCAGCCGACGGGATTAAGTACACATATGCAGTACAGAATCACGATCAGGTAGCTGATCTCTATTCTGTCGTACCTGCGATAAAGAAGGAGCTTGACAAAAAGGCCTCTGAGAGGGGAAGCAGATATTTCTCATTCAAGAAAAAGTATAGCTCTGATGACCTTGGCAAGGCTGATGCTCTGGTAAACGGACTTAACGCAGCATTGCAGAGCAGCGGATATGCTACACTAAATATTAGCGGAGCATGGTATAACGGAGAAAATGACAGCTATATCCTTGGTATCTTCATAAGCGACTACTCTTCATCTAATGGCGGGACTACACTTACATCTAAGGAGAGTAAGAAGCTGGCGCAGGCCATAAGCAGGGCATTCGGAGTGGATGTGACAAGGGATCAGCTGGGACTGCCGTCAGGCAGTGATGATGCAGAACCTGAAGGAAATGGTACAGAGACAAAGATCATCAATTAGGAGTAACTATGAGAAAGAGTATTGCGATCATATTTACATTTTCTCTCTGCCTTGCCTGCCTCGCTGCCTGTGCCGGGCAGAAGAGGGCAGATGCAGTGTCTGTAGGAAAGAGGCTTACAGCCCAGGCCAAGGGCTTCCCGGACATGAAGACCATAGATTCATCTGAGAAGGATGCGGATATCAATTTTTCCACTCTCTGCGACTTTGACTATGACAAGGTAAGCTCATTCTATTATGCATACTCATCTGACGGCACAGCTCCTGAGATAGCTGTGGTTTCACTTAAGGATGTCGATGATACGGCCTGGCTTATGTCCTCCCTTAAGGATCATGTGAAGACAAGGGAGGGGACCATGCAGGAGTATTCTCCTGATCAGGTAGAGCTGGTAAAGGATTATCTGATCTCGCAGAAGAACGGAACGGTGGGTCTGTTCATAGGGAAGGGAGCCTCAGAGCTGGAGAAAAGCTTTGTAAGGGCAGTGAAGTAGGAGAGAAAATGGTATTTTCCAGTATGGTATTCCTCTGTATCTTTCTCCCGGCAGTCTTTATCCTCTACTATCTATGTCCGGGAAGGCTAAGGAATCTCTTTCTTTTTGCGGCATCTCTTCTGTTTTACTCCTGGGGAGAGCCGGTATATATTTTTATAATGATTTTTTCGACCGTCTTCGACTATGTGAACGGAAGGCTTATCGGCTATTTCCGCACAAGGGAGAGGACAGGAGCGATGAAGCTGGTCCTTTTAGTTTCGATAGCCGGGAATCTTTCAATCCTCGGCTTTTTCAAGTACACGGATTTCATTATTTCAGCTATCAATTCTTTCGCTGGTACATCGATCGGACTTCTTGACATAGCGCTTCCGGTCGGGATCTCATTCTATACCTTCCAGACCATGTCCTATACCATAGATGTTTACAGGGGCAGGATTTCTCCCCAGAGGAATCTGATAAGCTTCGGCATGTATGTCTGTCTTTTTCCCCAGCTTATAGCAGGGCCTATTGTCCGATATTCAGATATAGCCGGGGAGGTGGACGAAAGGCGGGAGAATCCATCCGATATAGCGACAGGCATCTACCGTTTCATAATTGGCCTGTCCAAGAAGGTCCTGATCGCCAACAAGGCAGGCGAGATCTATACCAATATTCAAGGTATCCATATCGACAATCTGACAGGACCTGTGGTTCTTGTTTCTGCCATAGCATATACTATCCAGATATATTTTGATTTCTCCGGATATTCCGATATGGCTATAGGGCTTGGAAAGATGTTTGGATTTCATTTCCCTGAGAATTTCAACTACCCCTACCAGAGCAGAAGCATAACGGAGTTCTGGAGGAGGTGGCATATGACTCTTGGGTCATGGTTTAGAGAATATCTCTATATACCACTCGGAGGAAACCGCAAGGGACTTCCACGGCAGCTCATAAACCTCCTTATAGTCTGGTCCCTTACCGGACTCTGGCACGGAGCCTCATGGAATTTCGTAATCTGGGGACTCTATTATTTCGCTCTTCTTATGATAGAAAAGCTCTTCATGCTGAAGGCTTACAGGAGACTTCCGGACAGGCTTGGCTTCATCAGGAATATAGTGACCATGCTTCTGGTCGTGGCCGGATGGATACTTTTCTCCCATACAGATCTTAACGAGGCCTGTATCTATCTTGGAAAGCTATTCTCACCACTATCCTGGGCAGCTGGATTTTCGTCGGCTGGCGGTCATGCCTCAGGGCTCTACAGGACTCTATATATTTTGAGATCCTCACTTCCTATCCTGCTTGTCGGTATAGTGGGTGCCACCTCCTTACCACACAGGATCTTTTCGGCAGTGGAGGCTCATTCGAAGAGGCATGGAGCTGGTCAGATATCGGATCTGCAGATGGTCGTATCGCTCATACTTGCGGGACTGTCAATAATGATTCTGGTTTCAGGCGGATTTAATCCCTTTTTGTATTTCAGGTTTTAGCCTATGAAAAAGACGAATAATATCTTCTACATTGTAGTATTCTTTGTAATATTTGCTATAACAGGACTTCTGTCAGAGCTTCATGCCCCGATGAAGGTCTCATATCTGGAAAACCGTACGCTTAGCACCATTCCGGTCTTCTCATTTAAGGGCTATAAGGATGGAACCTATCAGAAGAAGCTCGAGGAGGGAATGAAGGACCAGTCATATATCAGAAAGCCTGCAGTCAGGGTCTCGGTCCTTGTAGATGCCATTATGGGGAGACGTGACCGTAATGGAACCTATTTCAATGACAACGGGACCTATGTGAAGATGGAGACGGCCAACAGCTACAGCGACAGTAGGCTTTCGCTTAATACCAGGATACTAAAGGTCTTTGCGGAGAAGACGGGAAAGACGCTCGATCTGTGCCTTATCCCGCCGAAGGGCTCTGCCGAGCAGGACCAGCTGCCGGCCTTTGCACCTTATCTCGATTATGACCATATGACAAGGCAGGTATGGAAGGATATAAGAGGGGACAAAAGGATGAATCTTATATCTCTGGAGGCCTTCTTTGATCAGAAGCAGGAGAAGTATTTTGACACAGATCATCATTACAACAGCATGGGAGCCTATTTTGCGGCCAGATCCTACCAGAGGTCGAGAGGGCTTGACCTGATGGATTATGACTATTACTCACCGGTCACGGTCGGCAGCAATTTCCGTGGATCACTCTACAAAAAGGCTCCTCTCTATGACGCGAAATACGATATTATCGAGACCCCGTCAAAGGTTCCTGAGCTGTCGGCTGTCTACAGGTACGGATACGACGGCAGGCTTGGCAGGATCAAACGGTCAAAAAGCATATATGAGCCTGAGTATCTGTTTACCTCCGACAAGTATAGTGTATATATGGGAGGAAACCATGGACTTGCGGTGATCACCAATAAGGACGTGAAGACCGGCCCGGTGCTGCTTATGATAAAGGATTCCTATGCCAACTCAGCAGTCCCTTATCTCTGCGGGAGCTATAAGAGGATAGTGCTTATAGACCTGCGCTACTACGGAGGAAATAGCCTTCTTTCAGAGATAAGGAAGCAGGCGCCTGACAGGATAGTAGTCTGGTACGAAATGCTTGATTATGCGACCGAGAGCAGGTTTGCAAGCCTCCTTCGCTGATAAGCTCTATTGTCTATGTGATTTTAGCGTGGTATAATGATAAAAGAATATTGAATAAATATATTGGAGGGATCAATGAACTGTACAATAGAGAATATGTATGATCTGAACCATACTCTGGCCTCTGACCTGCTAAGGAAATATGTCTATCCATGGGAGGCACTTCCGGCCATAGGAGACTTCATCAGGAAGATGGGACCATCACTTGATAAGGACATATATGAGGACAGGGGGGATGATATCTATATAGCAAGGAGCGCAGTCTTTGTTAATGAGGCTACAAATACCGTGATCGGGCCATGCATCATAGGACCTGACACCCAGATCCGGCCTGGCGCCTTTATCAGGGGCAATGCCCTGATAGGAGCAGGCTGTGTGATCGGCAATTCGACAGAGATCAAGAACGACATAATCTTCGACTGTGTCGAGGTCCCTCACTACAACTATGTCGGGGATTCCATACTGGGCTTTCATGCTCATATGGGGGCCGGATCCATAACCAGCAATATAAAAAGTGACCGTACCGATGTGGTCATAAAGGATTTTTCGACAGGAGAGGAGATCAAGACAGGTCTTCGCAAGATAGGAGCCATGCTGGGAGACTATGTCGAGGTCGGCTGCAATACAGTCCTAAACCCTGGCAGCGTAGTCGGACCTCATACCAATATCTATCCGCTGTCACTGATCAGGGGAGTCATACCGCCGGATTCGATAGTGAAGAACAGGCCCGGACTAGAAACCACTTCGAAAAATTAACTTTTTTTAGAATAAAGTATTAACAAATCCTTTAGATTGTGTTAAAATTCTATAAAATATTGTTGGAGGCTTCCCGGAGACGGAAAGCAGTAGGGAAACAGGCTATAGAAAGTAAAGAGGAATAGTGTGGGTACATATAATTACACTATAATCAGGAAGGACGGAAGGCAGCTCAAGGGCAGCATGGATGCTGAAACAAAGGAGCTGGCCATAGGAGAGCTTAAGGCACAGGGGAATACTATAATCTCCCTTGAGGAGGCCAATGCTCTGAACTCAAATGTAAATATAAATATCGGCGGCAAGCCGTCGCCGAGAGATATGTCAGTCTTCTGCCGACAGTTCGTTTCGATAGTTGACGCCGGAGTTCCGGTCATATCGGCTCTGGAGATGCTTTCAGAACAGACTAATAACAAGAGACTGACTCAGGCCATACTCGACTGTAAGAAATCGATAGAAAAGGGCTCGACACTTGCAGACGCCATGGCTGATCATCCTGACTGCTTCTCAAGGATCTTTGTCACCCTGGTAAGGTCCGGTGAGGAATCAGGAGCCCTGTCCCAGTCATTCGAACGAATGGGAAAGCAGTTCGAGAAGGAGCATGCGCTAAAGGCCCTGATCAAGAAGGCGTCGATCTACCCGATCATGCTTCTGTCAGTCACCTTTGTAGTAATAGTAGTATTACTCGTAAAGGTTGTACCCCAGTTCAAGGAGATGCTCTCAGAGCTAGGCGGAAAGATGCCTGCCATTACGACCTTTGTGCTGAACGCCTCAGATTTCGCCAGGAACTACTGGTATATAATATTTACAGTGATAGCAGCCATTATCGTAAGCTTAAAGCTTATCCGGACGACCAGGGAAGGAGCCTACAGGCTCGACCAGCTGAAGCTCAAGCTTCCGGGCAAGTCACTTGCAGTAAAGCAGAATACTGCCTCATTTACCCGTACACTGGCGACTCTTCTGGCATCGGGTATACCGATGATAGATGCACTCAATATTGTAGCCGGGACCATGAAGAATCTGGTATTCGAGGATGCAGTAAATAAGTGCCGCGAGGCCGTCTCAGTCGGATCGTCACTTGCGACACCGCTGAAGGAGCATGGAGTGTTCCCGCCTCTGGTGCACCATATGGTAGGTATAGGAGAGGATACAGGTAATATCGACGGAATGCTCGACAAGGTAGCAGACTACTACGACGAGGAGGTCCGCGAGGCCACGGAGCAGCTCATAGCTCTGATGGAGCCTGTGATGATTCTTATCCTTGCAGGAATAGTAGGTTCAATAGTATTCGCTATCGTTCTTCCTATGGGCTCGATGGTATCTGCCCTCGACAATATCTGATGGAGGAAGACTGATAGAAATGGAACAAGTATTAGGATATATAGTGACAGTTCTTCTGGGACTTTGCGTTGGAAGCTTTCTGAATGTACTGATATACAGGATACCCAAAGGCGAGAATTTCGTTTCATCGAGATCCCACTGCATGAGCTGCGGACATGAGCTGGCCTGGTATGATATGTTTCCAGTCCTCTCATTTGTCTTCCTGCGGGGCAGATGCAGATACTGCAAAGAGAAGCTTAGCGTACAGTATCCGCTTATAGAGGCGGCCAATGGAGTCCTCTGGGGGCTTTGCTTTTACAGATACGGCTTATCGATGATGGGGATTCTCTGTGCAGGACTTTTATCAGCGCTTATAGTGCTTGCGGCGATAGATGCCCGTACTATGGAGATACCGTTCGGTATCAATGTCTTTATAATGATACTTGCAGTGGTAAAGGTTGTTTCAGAGCTTATATGCTCAGTGACTAAGCGGGGAATGATTCATTCCTTCCTTTACCAGTGTGCAGGAGATGAGGTAAGTCCGCTCTTCAAGTTCATCTTCTTTATGGGAAGAAATGACACCGGACACTTCAGGAGCTATATAGATTCTCTGATAGACAGCGAGGGCATAGGTCCGGTCAATATACTTATAACCCATCTGATCGGACTTTGCGCAGTGAGCGGAGCCATGCTTCTTATCCTTCTTATTTCAAAGGGAAGAGGGATAGGAGGAGGAGATGTGAAGCTTATGGCAGCCTCTGGCCTCTTTCTTGGATGGAAGCTTACCATTCTTTCACTTTTCCTCGGCTGTATAGTCGGCAGCGTGATACATCTGATCAGGATGAAGGTAAGCGGAGCAGGAAAGGTACTGGCTATGGGCCCTTATCTGGCATTGGGCATCGGGGTCAACGCTCTGTTTGGATCAGATCTGATATTCGCATATGTGAGCGCGGTAAGATAATATAAAAGATAGAAGGAGAAAACATGGCACTAACAGTCAATATCCAGCCGGGAGATAGGATCACCCTTGTCTGCCGGACAGCAAAGAAGGGAAGACACAACGCAATTACAGACCACTTTGCGTTTCCTACTCCGCTTGGAAGCGTAAGCGATGGAAAGATAGAAGATATAGATGGCTTCTCAAAGGGGCTCATGGCCCAGCTTGAGGCGCATGGTCTTAAGAACGTATCCGATGTAAACTTCTGTATTTCATCTTCGAAGATCGCTACAAGGGAGATCACTCTTCCGAGACTTCGTGACAAGCAGATAGCTTCTATGATAGAAGCGAATTCCGACGATTATTTCCCGGTGGATATGAAGCAGTACAAGCTGACATATTCCATCCTTGACGATGAGCCAGCTGTGGCTCCAATAGTAAGAGTAAAGGAAAAGGATAAGGATAAGGGCAAGGAAGCCGCAGACAAGTCAGCTCCAAAGCAGCAGGATGGGGTCAGGGTCATCCTCAAGGCAGCCCCTAAGGACCTTCTGAATTCCTACGTGGGACTGGCCCAGAAGATGCTCGTCCATATAAAGATAATGGACTCATCCGATAATGCCCTGCTACAGACCTTCAGGAGCTCTCCTATAAACGGAAGCGTCTGCTATGCTTATATAGCTCCTGAGAGGATAGAGTGTACATTCCTCTCGGATGGAAGCTATGTGATGCAGAGATCCTTCACCTATGGAGGTGATGAGCTAATAGAGCCTGTCCTCGATCAGGAGAGAAAGGGTGAGGGAGAATACTTCGAGATCTACAAGGCCCTGACCTCACCGGAGGCTGCTGGACGGATTAAGAGAGATACTGCTGAGCAGCTGCTAGAGAGAGTTATCTCATCCATAGGCCGCGCCTGTGACTATGTCCATACGACAAAGAACAAGCCTGTAAACGGTATCGTGCTGTTAGGGCCATGTGCTCATCTGCCTTATCTTCGTGAAGCGATACAGGATAGCACAGGTATAGATACAGCCTTCATGGAGAACATCCAGGAGTTTTCTCCTATAGTAAACGGAAGCGCTGAGATTGCATGCTACTCAGGAGTTGCAGGCTGTGTGATCGATCCTGTGGATCTGATACCTGATGCCTATCTTCTTGCCAGAGGCCAGAAGGGAGCGGCAGGCACAGATGATTCCTTTGCTACCGCTATAGCTGTTGCGGTCATCTTTGCGGCAGTAGGCATAATCCTCGGACTTTTCTCAGTCCTCCAGTACAACAGCTCCAAAAGAGAGCTCGAGTCCATGAAGACCGAGATGGAGGCATTGAAGCCAGCCAAAGAAACTTATGACAGATATGTTCTTTATTCGAAGAACTCTGACGATATAGATGTTATAAAGAAGGACGCAGGCGGCAATAATGCCAATATGAGAAAGTTCTTCGAGGAGGTAGAGTCAAGGATGCCTTCAGACCTTCTCTTCCTCTCGGCTTCATGCACCCAGACCAATGTGGTTCTGTCGTGTGAGACCAAGAATGATATGGACAGCGCGGCAAATGTTATCCATACCTTCAGGGACTTTGATTCGATCAAGGTCACAGACGTGACAACTCCTTCTGTCACCGAGCAGGAGAGTCAGGGAGGCGGCAAGATGCTTAGCTTCGAGATCACCTGTATATTCCCTAATGACGGATCTATGGCAGGAAACGAGGCGGCAGGAATCGAGAACCAGACAGACACTACGACAGACACAGGCTCCTCATCATCGAGCAGCTCTTCATCATCAAGTAGTTCACAGTCGAGCAGCTCCTCATCGGGAAGCTCTGATCAGTAAGAAAGGGGAGAAACAGGATGGCAACACTTTCTAAAAGAGATATAAAGATACTTATAGTATTAGCAGGTATTCTGGTTCTTCTGTTATGCTACCTTCTGGTATACAGGAATTTCACCAACAAGAAAGATGAGGCAGACCAGCAGATAGCCCAGCTTCAGCCTGAGCTAGACAAGCTGAGGGAATACGAGGCCAACAAGCAGGAGTATATAGACGGTATAGAGGCAGCCAAGGCCAATATCAGTGCAGTCCTCCCTACACTTCCTACAGAGGTTCTTACCGAGGATGAGCTGGTATTCGCAAAGAGGTTCGAAAAGGACCTTGGTGTGGATGTGACAGAGGCGACATTCTCTGATCCGGTCACAGTAGAGCAGTTCAAGAGTGTGACAGAGGATACTATAGATGATCCGTCGAGACAGGTGGATATGACAGTCTACAAGAAGCCTATGACCTTATCGGTCAAGATGGACTACGACCAGTTCAAGGATGGCATGGATTACATCTTTGACCAGGATACTCTTAAGGGCTTTGATACTATCACAGCCGACTATAATGCAGAGGAGAGAAATCTGGATGTTTCTGTATCTGTCAACTCCTATTACACGACCTACAAGGATGCGCCTGAGACAGAGCATGATATACCTGAGGTTGATACAGGAGTCGCTAACCCGTTCGGCACCAGAGCATCACAGTAATACACGGGGGTTATGGCAAGGAGGAATGGATCATGTCAAGGAGAGACAGACAAACATATAAGGCAGGAGTATCCGGCGATGCCGGATTCTCCCTGCTGGAGCTGATAGTGTCGGTGGCTATCCTTGCCATCATCATTACTCCGCTTCTGACCGCCTTTGTCGTATCGTCAGGGTCGGTTTCCAAGTCCAAGCGTACAGCCGACCAGAATGCGGCTGCACAGACAGTATACGAGAAGATAAAGGACAAGCCCGGCGATTATTTCTTCAAATGGGCCAGAGGAGAGAACAAGAAAAATACAGATCCAAATGCTGTATCAGATGATGACAAACGGAAGGGATATGAGAAGCTCCTTTCTTATTTTGGTACAGCTCCTGATACAACTATAGAAAACTCTGTGATAAATACCGGTTGGACTGGCAGCAATAAAAAGAAAAACGACAACCACGGAGACATAGTTTATCTGGCTATACCAAATATCTATCAGAACGGTACTACTAAGTATTCGGCAACTGTCACTATCCAGGCAGGACTTGGAAATGATTCGGCGTTAACCGGAAATATTGCTGACCTTGTAAAAGGAACATCCATTTCAGATATGAATGAGAAGCTCAGGACCCAGCCTATGTCCTTTGACAATATCTTCGTCCAGCCAACTGATCCAAGTATCGATCCTGATAAGCTTGCTTTTTCGACTATTTCCAGTAAGGATACTATAATAAAGCAGAAGAGAAGAATCTATGTCCATTTCACTACAGATGTCTCGGGACCTGATGGTGATAAGGAGACATATGTGAAGCCGGTTGTGGCATACTGCTATGATATCACCTATATTCACGAGAAGCACATGATCCGCCTTTACGCATATCCTACCTACGATAGTACGACAAGGACTATCTCCGTGACTACCAAAAAGACTGTTGACGGGGCTATAACGAGTCTTGCCACAGGAGAGGAGGCCGGCTTTCTTGACGACTCCTTTTCCAGCATCAAGTACAAATATATGAAGGATGGGAAGCAGGTCACTGCCCCGATCAATTTCTTTGTATGCTATCAGCCTTTCTATCAGTCAACGGAGAAGACCTACAAGGAGGATGTGATAATAGACAATCTTGACGGGGTCAAGGGTGACGTCTATATAGTAAAGCAGAATGGTAATGAAACAAGTACATACGGAGGCAGGGTAAGGCTTCTTGAGAATCATGATGGTACCACTGAGCCTGACCTTCTCGTGCATACCAATATGGGACTTAAGGATGATCTTGAGACGGCTCTTCCAGGCAGATATGACTTCAGAAAGTTCTATGATATAGATGAGAGTAAGCTTCAGAGCTTTTTTTCAAGGCTAAGCGGGACATCATCATCAACGGATCCGGTGGTAGACGTCTGGTATGTGGACGGGTCGGATGATGACAGCTTCAAGCATCTGATCAGCCAGAAGGCTGAGGAGCATCTCTACAGTGTCACTATCCGTATCTATGACAGCCTGCAGCTTGCTGCAGCTGGAGGCTCATATGGCTTTAGCAATGGTTATTATACTGCGTCAGGTTCAAATATAGAGCCCAGATATACACTTACTGGTATAAAGCGCGGATAAGCAGGTGGTTATTATATGAACGAGATGAAACGGGAAAAGGGAAAGAAGAGAATACTAAGGATACTTAAGGGTAATAACGGCGGGAACTCTCTGGTTCTTGTCGTTGTTGTGATGTTTGTGGTCATGCTGCTGGGGCTTGCCATACTTTATTCCAGCTATACATCAGTGATATTAAGATACAGCCAGAGGAAGAGCGAGAAGACCTTCAGCTCGGCAGAGACAGGTATGGAGCTTATACGTGAGGGTCTCTCAGAGGTAAACTCCGATGCCATAGCAGCCGGATACAAGGGCCTTCTGCAGAATTTCAGCAAGGATCAGGATACCAATAAGGCGACCTTTGCAAACGCTTATCTTGCTGATATAGTGACATCGGCAAAGGGCGATAGCGGAAAGATCCTTTTTCCGGAAGCGGCTACAGGGCTTAAAGGGGCAGTTAATCCAACAAAATACAGCGTAGCTGCTCTTGATGATTTCCTAAATGGCAGGATAAGCAGAGGATCGGAATACAAGCTTTCTGCAATGGTAGATGGTGCAGAAAATAGTGATACTGGAAGCGTCTTTGTGACCAAAAACAACGACATAATTCTTCGTGGAGTCCGTCTGGTCTATAAGAGGAATGGATACGAGGAGCAGATAACTACAGATTTCAGGCTGACAGTTCCGGCAGCATCTATAAGCTCTAGGTATGTAGGTTTTAATGATGCACTAAAGAATTATAACTTTATTGCTGATCAGGGGCTTCGTCTCTACAGATACGGAGAGACCGGTCGTAATCCGGCCAACAGTACCTTTGAAGGCAGTGGATATGCAGGGAAGGTAGTATTTGGAGCAGGAAATCTGACAGTAAATAAGAATCAGACACTTATAGTCGGTCGCACCAGGATTGGCAAAATGAATCCTGACGATACATTTGTCGCTGAAAAATATGGCTTATCTGATAAGAGGACCTCGGGAGATATCTCATTTGCCACCTCTAATGATCCGGCAGGTCATATAGTTTTAAATGAGGGTTCCAGCCTCTGGGTAAACAATATAAATTTGAATAAGGGCTCGAAACTTGAATCAAATGATGGGTCTCATATCTATATAAGAGACGACCTTGATTTCGGGACAGGTGGAACTGCGACATTAAAGGGAAACTATTACGGCTTCGGAAATGGTCTTGACTTTGATGGGAAAAAGAGTGATAGCCCTATGGATTCAAGCTCCATAATCTTCAATAAGAAGGGTACCCTTGATATCAGCAATATTTCAAGTCTTACCATTGCCGGAAAGAGCTTTGTGACTGAGTCATCGACAGCTACTGACAAGAGTTCGGGGATGGGCTCATCTATAACGACAAGGTCCGAGCAGCTTGCCTATCTTGTCCCTGACAGCTTCTTTGCTACAAAGGATGGAAGTACTGATCAGTTTACAAATCCGAGGATCATAAGTACTGCTGATGATGAGGCAAATGATGTGAGTCGGGACAAGGCGCTTGAATCGATCGATTGGGCAAAGTTTACTAAAAAGACAGATAAGCTTTCAGAGCCTCTGTCATATTATGGTATCACTGGTAGAGATGGTATAAAGGTTCTTACCTACAATACCCCTGGCAATGACAGTCAGTGCGTTAGATACTATTTCCTGAACTTTACGGATACAACAGAGAGGACAGCCCAGCAGAACGCCAACGCTTATTTCAAGGATTACTTTGAAAATAATAAGGAGGAGGTAAGCTCCTATATCTCGGGCTATGCTGATCTGATAGGCTTTGATACAAAAGGGGCCTCTGTCCGTTCGGCCGGGACCACCATTGAGGGTAAGGAAGGGAAATATAATGTGATCGGTGGAGGCACAAGCTCAGATGATGAGGCAAAGACATATAATGAGAATTACAGGAAGCTTTCAGATACGCTGAACCTGAATTCAGACGGGAATTCGACACCATTCCATACCTTTATAGATGTACAGAAGCTTCACGAGCTGTGTAAGAATCAAAAAGATGAACCTGTGACAGTAAAGCTGAATAATCATGTATATGATACAACTGGGCAGCATGATGTTGTTGTAGGCGCTTATTGTGGAGATCTGGATTACCACGGTTACAGCAATGGCTACTATGTACTTGTAGTAGACGGAAATGTAAAGATCAGTGGTAACTTTGAGGGAATTGTACTTTGCTCCGGAACACTTGATATTTCTGTAACTCAACAAATGAAGATACAGAATCTTGGTGTTAAGGCCCTTAAGGAAACAGATCTCTGGAGAGGAGCCCATGGCAGCACATCTTCATCTGAGACAAATAAATGGGAGGACGTGACCTATGAGAACTGGAAAAAGGACTGACAGCGGCTTTACACTGATAGAGATAGTGATCGTCGTTGCGATAATCGCAGTCCTTACTGGAGTGATAATCGCTTCGATAAATCCGGTTCAGGCAACAGCCGCCAAGAAGGCCGCCGCAAATACCAGGGATGCTCTTCTGACCGGCAAGCAGTATGCTCTTACCCGTGGAAACACCGGGACCTATATGGTAATAAGCAGAGGAGATGATCTGATTGCTGATTTCTATGTAAATGGCAGTAAGCTTGACACGGAGACCGTATCGACGAGAAAGTTAAATGTGAAGTTCAATAACGGTTCTACTGATCTCTTAGGTGATAGTCTCTACATCGCCTTTGACAAGGGAAGCGGAGCTCCCAAGCTCTTCTATACAGGAAGCTCCTATGATTCGAGTAAGACGCTTACTGATTCAAAAACCCGGACCATCACTATTACGGGCGGTGGAGTGACCTATGATCTTACTATTTCAGGCCTTACCGGAAGAGTCGATATGGTAAGGAAGTAAACGGAGGCGACTATGGCAGCTAATAAAAGAAGATCATTAAAGGACAACGGAGGCTTCACTCTGCTGGAGCTTGTGGTTTCAATGGCTATAATGACCATTATCATCCTGATCTGCGGTCAGTTCATGATCACCTCGGCCAACACCTACTCCAATCTGCAGAGAAGCGTAAGCCTCTCACAGGCATCCAAGCAGGTAAGCGAGCAGATGTCAGAGAATTCCATAGACAGCTCGGCTGCGGTAGTAGGCGGAACGGATAGCGGAGCTGGGGTGAGCTTTGACGGAAGCTCTCCTGTATACTTTGTCGAGTACACAGGAAAGTATCAGACTGCTTCATCACAGCTACATAATACCACGGGGACCTATGATCCAAAGGGCAATCTCTATATCATACATGCCTATAAGTATGACAACACTACAAAGACTCTATACTACGGGCAGACAAGCCCAATGACGCTTGGCGCGGCAGCGACTGCTTCTTTAGATACATCTATAAGCTATGAGAAGCTCTGCGAGAATTTCGATGATAATGGATTTACTGCCAGTCTTGAGATATCAATGGAGCCATCAGCAGTGCAGAAGGACAGCCCGATAAACTATGCAGACAGGTTTTCCATGACACTGTCTCTTAAGAAGAGGGATAAGAAGTTTAAGAACGTGACAGACACTACATTCCGTGGACGTACTGTCTGGGCGAAAGATTTTAGTACACTTGCAAAGGACCCATATTTGGAGGAAGTCAATGAAAGGTAAGTCAGTAAAGCAGATAATCGTAAAGCGTGTGCTGCCGGCGGTACTTGCAGCCTCCATGATAGCAACAGCAGCAGAGTGGAGAAACCTTAGAATGATGAGGGCAAAGGCAGCGACCTCCCTCCCTGGTATAGAAAATATCATAAGCTCTCTCATCGGACCATCAGGAAGCTACAATATCCTTGAGGTGGCGCCAGGAAAGGGTGAGTTCGGATACTATGTGGCTGGCCAGGAGCCTGTTAAGTTTGAGGATACTCTAAAAGAAAAGACCAGTATCGATGATAGAAAAAAATGGGCTAATGACTATCTGAATGGCCTTGAGGACAAGGGTATACTCTCGTCCACCGACGATACTCCTCTTACCTCATCGACAAAGGATTCAAAGGAAGCCTATACTGAGTATTATCCATGGCAGGACCTTCCTACAGATGATTATTCTACGCTTTCTCTGGGCCATGACGAGTCAATGAAAGCAAACGGCACTCCCAAGGAGACTGAGGGAGGGGCCTTTTCTGTAGATTCATCCTCATTTCAGTTCAATAAGAGCGGGGGAGACTATGTTCAGAACATAAGCTTCTCCAATCCTTTAGATTCTCTTAGCTCGCAGTTCGCGAATGATTCTGATTTTGACTCAAGAAAGACCAGCTATGTCTTTTATAAGCCTGTTTTTGATTCTGTCAGCAAAAAGGATGTAAATAAGATAGACAGTACAAATGATAGCTCCTATTTCCATTTCTCGGCTGAAAAAAATCTGCCTCTCTACAGTCTCTCTGATGATGGAAAGCAGGTCTTTGATCAGGCTGCCTCTGAGGACAGGGAGTTCAAGGCCGGCAATCAGTATTTTGCAATAAAGACTATTACAGAAGTAAAGACAGGATCCGATATGGATGGATCTCTAACTGATCTTGAAAAGGCTGGCTGGTATGCTGCCCAGATAGATACTGTAAAGGGCTTTACCAAGGCAGGTTCTGGACAGAGAGGTTATTTTGATCTGGATCTTTCATCATTTAAGTATGTGGGAAAAGGAAACGGAAACTATGACCTTACCAATGCATCTGCTGATGATAATGGTAAATACCAGATAATCTATGATCAGATCAGATACAAGGGAGGATATACAAACAACAACTGGTTCGCAAAGAAGATCCTCGACTGCTCAGAAACTTCTGATATAGATGCTATAAGCAGCAGGATAAATGTGACAGTCGTATCTCCTTCATCGGTACCGGCTGATCTCAGCTCATATGGTCTTGTGGTCATATCCTCTGAAGGCAAGGATATCGGCCTTACTTCTGATGCAAAGACAACCCTTGCTGCATATGCAAAGGGCAAGGGAGCTCTTCTGATAGACGGCAGGGCTATTTCTGATAATAATTTCCTTACTTCAGCCGGAGTTTTATCAGATAAGATAAGCGGAAGCTATCCAAACGGATATGTCGACAAGAGCATATATCTGGTAAGGACAGGCAAGGACGAAAGAAAGGGGCTTGTCACATCTGATCTTACCAAAAAGTATGAAGATAGCGACTATAAGAGCTCAGGATCGGCCTTCAATGAGGTCTATCAGAATATAGAGGAGGAAAACTTCCTTCGTAAGCAGAAGAACAGGAATACCTCTGACCTTTTATCTGAGGATGTATCCATGGCCTCATGCATCCAATATATTATTAGCAATAATGTATCTACAGTCAGGAATAAGAAGACAAAGGTCAGGATCCTTGACATAGAGCCGGAGGAGACATCTGAGATAACTAAGGATGGAAAGCTTAAGGAGGAACTGAGAAAGAACTGGTTTGGAGACTCCTTCAAGTCAGATGCCATTACGGTTACAACCATGTCCACAAGGAAGCTTGTCGGAAAGACAGAGGACATATCCGAGAACTATGATCTGGTATATGTAGGAAAAGGCACTGTTCGTGAACCTAAATATTCTGATACGGCAATGAAAGGCCTTTATTACTATAATATAGGTGACTATTCATATATAGACCAGAATAACCGTCTGAATATGGATGGTAATCATGGAGATGCTTCAGCGACTATCGGTATGAACGTGACCGACTATGATAATTGGACCGGAAGTGCCCAGTACCGCAGATCGGGAAATGATATCACGCCAAGAAAGCTCAAGGAGCTTCAGGCCTTTGTAAGGGCCGGACATCCTGTGATCATATCAGATGATCTGATGCAGGATAAGAGTCAGATATCTGTTGGCTTTTCTGATATCAGTCTCGACACATCGACTGGCCAGGCCTTACTAAAAGTCACTCCTATTGTAAAAAATTTCGGAAAGGAAGAGGTGAAGTACAGTTATCAGTGGTATCGTTGCCGGGCAAATAATGGAGGTAATTTTGCCCCGGGTAAGTTTGAGAATATTCCTTCTGCAAATGGAGACAGCTATGTACTTAAGGGTGATGAGGTAAATAAATATAGCAGCTATGCCTATTACTGCCAGATTACAGGAGTAACCGTGGCTGGTAAGACCTATACGCCAGATAAGACTGTAGTAAGCCGGATCATTGTTACGAAGATCACTGATTCATCCTGTACGGCAACTGATACGAAAAGCGGGTCCTACTATATAAAGGATGATGGCTCTAAGGATTATACTGAGCAGACATTCATCTATCAGTCATGGGATAATAAGATAGCACCACCACCTTATGTCAATAGTTATATCAACTGGAATAATCAGGAAAATTATGACTACTACTGGCAGGATGTAAATGATCCGTCAACAGTGGTGCAGGGCGCGACAGCTGATATCAGCAGCTGGAAGAATGGCTCAGTTATCCAGGCCTTTGCAAAGGATAAGAAAAGTAATAAGATAAGGTTTGCTTCCAATAAATGGAAGGTGACATCGTCTGTTACTGCAAGCACTACTATTTCGGATAAGTATCCTTCAAAGGGAAGTAAGTTTGCTTATACGTTGAATCTGGGACAGACCAAAGCTGCCTCGATAAGTACCAGACGTGTTGATTATTTTTCGAAGCTTTATAGCTTCCTGACTGAGGCAATAGGCTATGATAATGTATGGCAGTCCAAGAGTGTCACACCTGTTACTGTTTCAAGATATGTAAATATTTCGTCTCCTGAGATAGAGATCGTAAAAGCACCGGAATCCTATGATGGGAATGGCAAAGGAATCCTTACAGACGATACTCTTACAGTAAGCTTTAAGATCGTAAACGCTACCGACCCGTCACCATCCACCACTACATATACCGGATCTTTCTATTTCGATAGTGACGGTAATGGTCTCTATACTGATGAGGAGAAGGTGGCTGATCTGGCAGTTGCCGGTGATGATGGAAGCAGTGATCAGAACTATGGAGAGAGCATGAAGGGTGGTCTTACTAAGGATGACGCTCCTACATATACTGCGTCAGTGATCCTGCCTGAGCAGATGGTCGGGGCAGTGAACTGGAGGCTTGTCGTGACCCAGAACCCGGATGTCAGCGGTGGATCAGAATATCTTCCTCATGCTTCTGTCAGCCGTATCTGTTATAAGCCGGCGACAAATGGTAAAAAGCCGGTAATAGATGTGCTTCAGGTAAACTCTGATACCCGTCTGAATAACAGGAGGGTTTATAATCTTGAGGAAGCAAATAAGTCGGAAAATATAGCAAAAACATATATCTCTCAGTATCATCAATGGCTTAGAAACGAAACGGTTACTGATAAGTACAAGATAAATATTGTAACTGTCTGTGCAAAAGACTTCAATAATATGAAGTATCCAAATGGAAGGGAAAAGAGGACTATAGAAAGAGATGGTGATGAATATACCATTGAGTCAGGAGGAGATATAAATCTCGATGCCTATGATATGATAATCCTCGGTTTTTCGGATATGTATCAGTCTCTCGACCGGAATTCATGCTACAGGATCCAGGATTTTGCTGATTCAGGAAAGTCTGTCCTCTTCACCCATGATAATTCATCCCATGCTTATCTGACAAAGAATAATACGGATGTATTCGGATGGTACATTAAAGATAGCCCAAATCCAAACCATAATGCTCATCCAGAAAATAAGAATGCCTATGCCTGGGCTGCCTTTGATTTCAATACTACTCTTCGGTCTCTTGATAAGATGGATGTATATGGAATCACAGATACGAAGCTGGGTTCAGGAGGTGTTAGAAAATGGAATGTGACGGACAAGGATGACAAACCTGTACAGGACGGCTTCCTTGCCAATCTTAATCCTCAGGCAGGAATGACAGAAAATCAGGCTTATGGGAATGGGTCAAGTAGGGTAATAACTACTAAGCAGCTGACGGCTGAACAGATAAGTATGCTTAAGAATGCTGGATATTCTATAGCCTATAAGCCAGAGTCTGTTGAAAACCCAACAGGAGAGGTTAAAACTGTTCCTCAGACACAGGCCTATACCGATGGACTTCTGGACAGATGGAAATTCAACAAAGGAGATATTAGATACTATACAAAAGATGATTTTAGTAAGCTGCAAACTGATCATGTAAAACAGGTAAATAAGGGAACTATCACTACCTATCCTTATTATCTGAATAACGAGGATCTGCTGAAGGTATCTAATACGCACTGTCAGTACAGTCAGCTGAACCTTAACTCTGACAATATTGTTGTCTGGTATACACTTTCCAGATCTAAAAATGGTAATTCATATTATCGTGATCAGAATGTGGCTAACGACTACTATCTTTTCAGCTGTGACAATATCTTCTATACAGGTGCCGGACATCAGGATAACCCTACCGAGGCAGAGGCCAAGCTCTTCATCAATACTATGATAGCTGCCTACAGACAGCAGGCCTCCAAGCCTAAGGCCTACTTTACTGGCTCTGCGACCAGCAGGAAGCAGGTATCAAGCTATCTGGTCCAGACAGGCGGAAAGACCATGTCGGCTATAGATGTGCTGAGAAACTATATAGAGGACTTCACAGGAAATGATACCAGCCAGTATACCGATGAGGACTTCAAGGGATTATCCCCGATGAAGGATCTGGGAATGACAGAGGCTGATATCAATACCGCTGCCAAGGCAGCAGCTATAAGGCTTGCCTATTCTATGACGAATGATGCAGGAAATCGTGGAACGGAGGCTATTAACAGGATTGAAAATAAGAGCTATGGTCCTTGGCTTGATTCCAGTGGTAATGTGATAGATGGTATTAAGAATGATACTACAGTCCAAGAGATCTGCGCCGGTATCAACACATTGTTGATCGGCAAACCCGCGACCTATAATGCGGCAGTGCCTGGACTTACACCTGATAAGGACTCCTTCAGAGATCAGAAGTATTACTTCACTATAAGGGATGATAACACAGGTACAAAGACCATCACTCCTAAGTTCTATCTCTACAGCACAAAGCAGATAGAAGGCATTGATAATAATAAATTTACGAGGTCTGAGGAGAAGACGGGTGATAGGATTACAGGCTACTACTACGATATAACTTCTTATGTAACCGAGTATGAGCCTAAGTCAGATAACGTCACTACAAGCTTTAGCAGCAACAAGATATACGGACTGAAGCTTAACGAAGATAACCCGGCTCTCGACCAGCTTATGGAGAAGGGGACAGTGACTATAGCGATCGAGCCTTCTGTAAAGGTGAAGTCAAAGAATAAGACCATGACAGGACAGAAGACAAAGGTAACTATCAATACAGCTGGACTTCTCTCACTTGGCTAAGAGACATGAAAAAAGAACCCTGCCGGATGGCAGGGTTCCTTTTATGCAGAATAACATGTATATGATCATTAAAGGTCCACGCTAAGCGGATCTGACCCGTCCAGATAACTGCGGCACTGAGCTATCTCCTTTTCCATTGCCGATCTGCCAGGCGCTCCTGCGGTAAGCCTCTTGTCGACACAGGTATCAAGGGATATGGCCTCGTATACGTCCTGGTCAAAGGCTTTTGAGAACTCACGAAGCTCGTCAAGTGAAAGGTCGTCGATAGCGCATTTCTTATCTATGCAGTAAAGGACTATCTTTCCGACTATTGTATGGGCGTCCCTGAATGCGACTCCCTTTCCGACCAGATAGTCGGCAGCGTCAGTCGCATTGGTAAAGCCGTGCCTTGCGGAACGCTCCATTATATCCTTATTGAATCTTATAGTAGCAAGCATACCGTCGAACAGATGTATGCAGCCCTCGACGGTGTCCATGGCATCGAATGAGAATTCCTTGTCCTCCTGCATGTCCTTGTTGTAGGCAAGAGGTATCCCCTTCATAGTGGTAAAAAGCTGCATCAGGGCCCCGTAGACCCTGCCGGTCTTTCCGCGGACTAGCTCGGCTATGTCAGGATTCTTTTTCTGAGGCATGATGGAGCTTCCGGTAGAGTAGGCATCGTCTATCTCTATGAATCTGTATTCATTCGAGTTCCAGAGTATGATCTCCTCAGAGAATCTGGACAGATGCATCATTATTATGGAAAGTGCAGAGAGGAACTCCAGCAGATAGTCCCTGTCAGAGACTCCGTCCATAGAATTGCGGGTCGGTCCGTAGAAGCCTAAGGCCTTTGCGGTCATATCCCGGTCGAGCGGATAGGTAGTGCCGGCAAGGGCTCCGCTTCCCAGAGGGCAGTAGTTCATTCTCCTTAATATGTCAGACAGCCTTTCCCTGTCCCTGCGGAACATCTCGAAATAGGCACCCAGATGGTGGGAGAGGGTCACAGGCTGGGCCTTCTGCAGGTGGGTAAAGCCAGGCATGATAGTATTTACATTCTGCTCCATTATAGAAAGGATGGTGCAGAGGAAATGCCTAAGCTCTCCGTCTGTATCGCAGATCACCTGCCTGGTATAGAGCCTCATGTCCAGAGCCACCTGGTCATTTCTGGAGCGGCCGGTATGGAGTCTCTTCCCGGGCTCCCCTATACGGTTGATAAGGTTGGCCTCGACAAAGCTGTGTATATCCTCATATTCATCGCTTATAGGAAGCCTGCCATTGTCCACATCTGCCTCTATAGAGTCAAGTCCGCCCATAATAGCAGCCTTGTCTTCCTTTGTGATGATGCCCTGCTTTGCAAGCATCCTGACATGGGCCCTCGATCCCTCCACATCCCAGTGGAAGAGCCTTTTGTCGAAGCGAATCGATGCATTGAATTCGTATACTAGTCTGTCTGTTTCCTTTGTAAACCTTCCGCCCCAGAGCTGTGCCATTTATCTGTCCTCCTGTGTCAAATTATTTAAGGCCTGTGTCTTTTTTCCATGCCTTTCATTATATGAGAATACACATCCGCAGTAGTCCTGTCTGTACATACCGTATTCACGTGAGATCTCAGTGCTGCGGAGATATCCGTTCCTTTTCTTGAAATCCGACGGGAGCCACCTTACCCCGGCTCTTTCTCCTTCCTCCTGGCCTATCCTGTTCAAAAGAGCGGCGTCCTTCATAGGAGATATGGTAAGTGTAGTAGCGAAATAATCGGCTCCTCTTTCCCTTGCCATATCGGCAGTCGCGCCTAGACGGAGCCTGAAGCATTTCTCACAGCGCCTTCCCCGCTCGGGCTCGTCATAAAGCCCTCTTGCCTCATGGTAAAAGCGGTCCTTATCGTATGTGCCCTCTATGAAGTTCACCGGGTTTGCCGTCGGGAAGTCCCTTATGAATTCCTGCTGTTCCTTTGCCCTGTGATAGTATTCGCTGTCCGGATATATATTGGGATTATAGTAAAAGACAGTAATCCTGAAATATCTGGACAGATATTCTATGCAGTAGGAGCTGCACGGAGCGCAGCAGCTGTGCAGGACAAGAGAGGGAATCTGCTCCTCGTTTTCAAGCTTCTTTATCTCTGCGTCGCAGAGAGCCATATAGTTTATCTTAGCTTCCTGTTTCATAGTATCTCCAGTCGCAAACATACTAATTATACAAAAAAGCGCTTGCAAAAACAAGGATTATCAAGTATAATATCATTCGCTTGCTCCGATAGCACAGTTGGTAGTGCACTTCACTCGTAATGAAGGGGTCGTCCGTTCGAGTCGGATTCGGAGCTCGTTCCATGAAGTTCCCCCAAAGCCCTGATATTGCAGGGCTTGAGGGGATTTTTTATTTATTAAGAAACTTTTGCGATTGTAGAAGTGTATATCTTATGATATGAAGACCATTATGATAAAAGGAAATAGCCGCTTGACCTCGAGAAAGTAAGCGGCAAATCACATTCCTCTTGAATTTATTCTGACGTTATGATACCTTATTAGTGCATTAAAGTAATATAGAAATCGGATTTCCGGAGGTTTTGATGAAGTTTTTTAAGAGATTACTGGCACTTACGCTTGTAGCAGCAAGCACACTATCACTGGCAGCATGTCAGAAAGCAAAGACCACATCAAAGGTCACAACGAAGAAGACAAAGGCGGTGAAGAATACCGACAAGGTATTTATAGTAGGCTTCGACCAGAATTTCCCGCCGTTCGGATATGTCGGAAAGGACGGAGAGTTCACCGGATTCGACATAGAGCTGGCTAAGGAGTGTGCAAAGAGGCTGGGACAGGAGATTTCGCTTCAGCCGATAGACTGGGATGCCAAGGACATGGAGCTTTCAAGCGGAAATATTGACTGTATCTGGAACGGCTTTACTATAAACGGCCGTGAAGATGCCTATACCTGGTCAGACTGCTATATGAACAATGCCCAGGTCTTTGTGGTAAAGAGCGGGAGCGGCATAAAGAGCGATAAGGATCTTAAGGGAAAGACCGTAGACGTCCAGAAGGATTCATCGGCAGAGAGCGCGCTAAACAGTGATGACAATAAGGACCTGAAGAACAGCTTCTCACAGATGATCTCAGTAGCCGATTACAATACGGCGATGATGGATCTGGAGTCAGGAGCAGTAGATGCGGTAGCCATGGACAAGTTCGTAGCCTTAGACCAGATAAAGGATAAGAAGAGCGAGTATACTATCCTGCCTGATCAGATAAGCAGCGAGCAGTATGCGGTAGGCTTCAAGAAGGGCAATACAGCATTAAGGGATCAGGTCAACAAGGCCCTTAAGGATATGGATAGCGACGGGACCTTTGCCAAGATCTCTAAGAAATGGTTCGGAGAGGATGTAAGCATCCTTGGTGAGAGCAGATAATGGATATAGCAACGATATTACTAGAGCTTGGAAGGGGAATGCTTACAACGCTTCAGATCTTTGCTCTGACCCTTCTTTTTTCACTGCCGCTTGGCTTTCTGGTCTGCTTCGGGCGTATGTCAAGAAACCCTGTCCTGTCATGGATCATAAGGATCTATATAGCCATAATGCGCGGGACACCGCTTATGCTGCAGCTTATAGTCATCTATTTCGGACCCTATTATATATTCGGGCTTTCGACATCACCGGCATACAGGGGCATAGCAGTGATAATAGCTTTTTCTCTAAACTATGCAGCATATTTTGCAGAGATCTACCGCTCAGGCTTCGGCTCCATACCTAAGGGACAGTATGAGGCAGCAGAGGTCCTCGGATATTCAAGGACCAGAACCTTCTTTGCCATAATCCTTCCACAGGTCTTTAAGAGGATACTTCCGGCGGTCACAAACGAGGTGATCACTCTTGTAAAGGATACATCCCTGTCTTTTTCGATTGCATATGCAGAGATGTTTACAGAGGCAAAGGCGCTTTCGGCGGCAGTCCATAATGTAGGGCCGCTGATGGCAGCAGGACTCTTTTACTTCGTTTTCAACTTCCTTGTGGCCTACGTGATGGAGCTGATCGAGAAGAAAATGTCGTATTACAGTATCTGAAGCAGGTGAAAGATGCATATAGTAGAGTTAGATCATGTGAAGAAAAGCTTTGACGGCACAGAGGTGCTTAAGGATATAAGCCTCTATGTCGACAAGGGAGAGGTCGTAAGCATAATTGGACCATCAGGCTCAGGAAAGTCGACGCTGCTCCGTTGCGCCACGCTCCTTGAGACAATGGATGACGGGAGTCTCTCCTATGCCGGAGAGAGGATAGCCGACAGTAAAAACGGCAGGAGCGTTTACGCCTCAAAGGAGATCTTAAAGAAGGCCAGGAGCTGTTTCGGTCTTGTTTTCCAGAATTTTGAGCTTTTTCCACACTTTACAGTCCTTAGGAATATCACTGATCCGCCGGTAAGGAACCAGGGCAGGGACAGGGGAGAGGCAGAGAGAGAGGCAATGGCCCTCCTTGAAAAGGTGGGTCTATCTGACAAAAGGGATGCCTATCCCTGTGAGCTGTCGGGCGGACAGAAGCAGAGAGTTGCTATAGCCAGGGCTCTGGCAATGAAGCCGGATATACTGTATTTCGATGAGCCTACATCGGCTCTCGATCCTGAGCTTACGCAGGAGATCCTGAAGGTCATAAGGGCGCTTGCCGAGGATAAGATGACTATGGTAATAGTTACTCACGAGATGAAGTTTGCCCGTGAGGTCTCCGACAGGATCATATTTATGGAAAAGGGCACGATAGTCGAAAACGATAGTCCTGACAAGGTCTTTTCATCGACAAATGAGAGGACCAGACAGTTCATTGGTAAGTTCTGATATTACAAATAGGACGAAATGTATTCTAAAAAAATACACGAAACCCGGGATTGAATATTCAACCCTGGGCCTTTTCATATATAATTATAAACGTAACAGAATTTAGAAAATAGAAACGGAGTGAAGAAAACAGATGCTTAAATTTGGAAAGGCGGTAGTAAAGAGCAGATTCGTGATACTCATTGCCGCAGTCCTTCTGCTGATACCAACAGTAATAGGATATGTGAACACCAGAGTCAATTACGATATTCTCTCCTATCTGCCAAAGGACATCGACACAATGAAGGGTGAGGACATGCTCCTTAAGGACTTCGGTACAGGAGCCTACTCATTTGTCGTAGTAGAGGGGATGGACAACAAGGGTCTTAAGAAAACAGCAGACTCTATATCTGATATCCCTCATGTAAAGAAGGTCCTCTGGTACGGATCGGTGATGGATATGAATATCCCGAAGGAGGCTCTCCCGGAGAAAGCCTATAAGTTCATCCATAATGCAGACAGTAAATCCGATCTGATGATAATCCTCTTCGATCAGGGGATGGCAGAGGACGGGACCATGAAGGCGCTCAATACCATGAATCGGACACTTTCAAAGCAGTGCTTCGTATCAGGAATGGCCTCTGTGATAAATGATACGGCAAATCTCTCCGAAAGAGAGGTTCCTATCTATGTGATCATAGCTGTAGTGCTCTGCCTCATTGTTCTGATGGTGACTCTGGATTCGGCCTTTGTGCCTTTACTCTTCCTGATCTCTATAGGAATGGCAGTAATCTACAATCTGGGGACCAACTTCATCCAGGGTCAGATCTCATATGTGACCCAGGCTCTGGCGGCGGTGCTTCAGCTGGGTGTTACCATGGACTACTCGATCTTCCTCTGGCACAGCTACGAGGAGCAGCTTAAGGCCTATCCGGATGACAGAAACAATGCCATGGCACATGCCATTTCAAAGACCTTCCTTTCGATAGCCGGATCCTCTACGACCACTATAGCAGGCTTCATCGCTCTCTGCTTTATGAGCTTCCGTATAGGACTTGACCTTGGAGTCGTTATGGCAAAGGGAGTGCTTTTTGGACTTGTATCGTGCGTAACCATCCTTCCTTCCCTTATACTGGTATTTGATCCTATCGTTAAAAAGACCAATCATAAGGTCATTATGCCTGATCTCGGAAGGATAGCTGACTGGGTAGTAAGACACTGCTATGTATTCTTTGTTATATTCCTGGCACTTGTGGTACCTGCCTTCTATGGACAGGCCCATACAAAGGTCTACTATGATCTGGCCGGAAAGCTTCCTGATTCCATGCGGAGCAAGCAGGCCAACCAGAAAATGGATAAGGAGTTCAAGATGGGCGCCACATCCATAATCATTGCTGACTCCTCCCTTCCCGCAGAGAAATCGGACAAGATGATAAACGATATCAAGAAGCTTAAGGGCATAAAGATGGCTGTGTCAAAGGATTCGCTTACAGGACCGATGGTGCCGTCCGATGTGATACCGGATACTGTAAGGGAAGAGATAGACAACGGCAAGAAGCAGCTGATGATAGTTACATCCGAGTACGCGACAGCGACAAGCAAGGTCAACAGGCAGTGTACCCAGATAGAGAAGATAATAAAGAGATATGACAAGGATGCCATGCTGATAGGTGAGGCGCCTTGTACCAAGGATCTGGTCAGGATCACTAATTCCGACTTCAACCGCGTGAACGCAGTATCTATAATAATAGTCTTCTTTATCATACTGATCTCGTTCAAGTCCATATCGATACCTTTCATTCTGGTTGCGGTAATCGAGTTCGCTATCTATATAAATATGGCAATACCGTATTATACAGGCACGACGCTTCCTTTCATAGCAAGCATAGTAATAGGCACCATCCAGCTCGGATCGACAGTGGACTACGCTATACTGATGACAAACCGCTACAAGACCAACCGTTACAATGGGCTCGAAAAGAAGGCAGCTATAACCGATGCGCTTCACGGATCGATAACCTCGATAATAGCCTCGGCTCTTACCTTCTTCGGCGCTACGTTCGGAGTAGCTCTCTATTCAGATATAGATATGATCTCCTCTCTCTGCAATCTGATGGCAAGAGGAGCTCTGATAAGTATGGCAGTCGTTATCTTCCTGCTTCCATCTATGTTTATGATCTTTGACAGGGTCATAATTCATACAAGTGCAGGATTTCGTAAAAAGAACGCATAAGGAGGAAACAGATGAAGTTTAATGAATTAAAAAAGATCTTCAGCAGGAAGTATATAATAAGAATAGTCGCAGGAGCACTTGTAGTAGGCCTTATCTCTACAGGGACAGTGACCTATACTGCGCTTGCCGACAAGGCATCTGCCACGGCAGAGACTACAAACAGCATTGTAGACGGCGATCACCTGAAGGTAGAGAGCAAGGACTTAGACAAGGATGAGACAGTCTATCTGATAGCAAAGCCAGACGGAACGGTTTCAGATACTATAGTTGCAGCCCATCTGATCAACAAGGATGGAGAGGATACGATCGAGGACAAGGCCTCTGATCTTACCGATATCACCAATACAAACGGCAATGAAAAGTATACAAAGGACGGAGACAAGCTGACCTGGCAGGCCGGGGGCAATGATATTTACTATCAGGGACATACCACGAAGGAAGCCCCTGTCACAGTAAAGGTCACATATACTCTTGATGGCAATGAGGTGACACCGGAGGAGCTGGCAGGCAAGAGCGGCCACGTAAAGATCCGCTATGATTATACAAACAATACCAGCTTCGAGGAAAAGGTAAACGGCCAGAAGGTTTCGACAGTAGTTCCATTTGCAGCCATGACCGGTATGATCTTAAACGATGACTTCACGAACGTAAAGGTCTCAAACGGTCGTATTATCCAGAACGGGACCAAGACCATAGCCTTAGGCTATGCTCTTCCCGGAGTAAAGGATTCACTTGAGAAGTCCGGCGGATCCTTTGACAAGGACCTCTCCCTTCCGGATTCATTTGAGCTCGAGGCCGATGTGAAGAATTTCGATCTTGAGACTCAGATGACAGCTCTTGTCGATGCATCAAACATGATGACATCTGATTCAGAGTCCATGGGAGATCTGGGAAATGATATGGACAAGCTTTCCGATGCCTCTGACCAGCTGAAGGATGGAGCAGGAAAGCTTAAGGACGGAGCAGGAAAGCTAAAGACTGGAGCAGGAAAGCTTGTGGACGGAAGCGGCCAGCTTACAGACGGACTTTCATCTCTTATGGATGGATCTGATTCATTATCATCCGGTGCTCTTTCACTTTCAAAGGGCTTAAAGGGCTACACCTCAGGAGTGAGCCAGCTTAATGGAGGAATAGTTAAGCTTCGCAGCGGACTTGCTCCTTTAAAGACCTCATTCCCGGCTCTTTCAAAGGAACTCACAAGTGGTGATCTCTTAAAGCAGCTGTCCCAGCTTTCAGCAGGAGTAGGAGCCTTAAAGAAGGGATCTGACCAGATCCTTGCTGGATACGCAGGAGACGGCACAGAGAATAATCCGGGCCTGGTAAACAGCATGGACAAGCTTCAAGCCGGCTCAAAGCAGGTTTCAGATGCAGCAGCCTCTGTTTCGGATGGTGCAGCTGCACTTGACAAGGGCATTTCCTCGATAAATACAGTCCTTGACGGAGCAGGAAAACAGTTTGCGTCACAGTCAGATGCGGCAATAACTCAGCAGATCGATCAGAAGCTGAATGGAAATGCAGAGGTAATAGGTCTTCTCCGTAAGATGCAGATCTTAGGAGCTGATGAGAAGATAAGCCTTGATAACATAGATACTGTAACACAGAAGTTCACTGGAGCTCAGACCCAGGTCATTACAGCACTAGCTGCAGCCTATGGTGGAGACAGTGCGAAGGCCACAGCCGCCTACTATCAGGTACTTGATGGACTCCATCAGGTAGAGGCAGCAAGGACTGCTCTTGACAGTGCAAAAAAGCAGCTGACCCAGACCCTTTCAGGAGAAAGCGTGGCAGGATCTGTAAAGAAGCTTGCCGACGGATCAAAGCAGCTTAAGGATGGCTCTGCAAAGTTGTCAGCAGGAGCAAAGTCAGTAAGCGACGGAGTAAGCGCCGCTGATCAGGGAGTAAAGAAGCTCTATGAGGGACAGAAGCAGCTTTCCTCAGGAATAGACACCATGAATTCATCTGTCGGCTCGGCAAATATCAGCGAGTCGGACCTCAAGGGTATCTCAGGTCTTTCCACAAAGCTTGACAGCCTGCTTTCAGGAGTAGATGCGCTCTACAGTGGAAGCAAGAAGCTTGTCTCCAATAATCCTGCTCTTACAAGCGGAGCCTCAAAGCTTTCATCCGGAGCCAATGCCCTTTCAAGCGGAGCCTCAAAGCTCTATAATGGCTCGGTAAAGCTTGGAAACGGGATCGACTCCCTCTATAACGGAGCAGGAGACCTTTCAGACGGAGCAGCAGATCTCTATGACGGCATTGTTAAGTTCGATAAGGAAGGAATAGAGAAGCTTATAAACAGCTACAATGGCGATATCAGGCCACTCGCAGACCATCTGAGGGCTACGATCGACGCAGGAGAGAGCTACGAGAGCTTCAGCGGACTTGCAGATGGCAAGAGCGGAGCCGTAAAGTTCCTCTACAGGATGGATTCTATCGAAGCTCCTTCAGACAAGGACTGATTTGACAAGATCTATATGAAAGGATTATACTGATTCCGGCTTTATGGAAACAGTAGTAAGCCCCGGCAGGAGAACCTGCCAGGGCTTTTGTCTTTATCCGGAGGAATGCTATGAGATTTCGTCCATGTATAGATATCCATGATGGAAAGGTAAAGCAGATAGTTGGCTCAAGCCTTGATGACAGGACTGATAAGGCAGAGGAGAACTTTGTCGCAGAAAATGGAGCGGAGAGCTTCGCCAGGCTCTATCAGTCACAGGGACTTTCAGGCGGCCATGTGATAATCTTAAATGCCAGGGGGACAGAGGAGTATCAGCAGTCAAAGAGACAGGCGCTTGCAGCCTTGTATGCCTATCCGCATGGCCTTATGGTCGGAGGAGGACTTGATGATACCAATGTAATGGAGTTTCTCGATGCAGGGGCATCTCACGGTATCTTTACAAGCTATATATTCTCCGATGGACAGATCCAGATGGACCGGCTCAGGAAGCTGGTTTCCGTCGCAGGAAAGGACCATATCACCCTTGATCTCTCCTGCAGGAAAAGAGACGGGAGCTACTATGTCGTTACCGACAGATGGCAGCGCTTTACAGACCAGAAGCTGTCGGTCTCCCTTCTCGAGTATCTTGACAGTTACTGTGATGAATTCCTTATACATGCTGCTGACGTCGAGGGCAAAAGGGCCGGCTGTGACAGGGAGCTCCTTTCCATCCTTTCTGACTATGATGGAGCGCCCCTGACCTATGCCGGAGGAGTAGGAAGCTACGATGATCTTCGTGAGATAAAGCGCCTTACAGGCGGAAGGATAGATATAACTATAGGCAGTGCGCTTGATATTTTCGGCGGTGCCCTTGAAATGAAAAAGATTTTAAGTATAATAAAAGAGGATTGAATTAAGGAGAGATAAAATGACATCATTTGATTTCACAAAGATGCACGGCATCGGAAATGATTATGTCTATGTCGACTGTACTAAAAGAGATATAGAGGATCCGGCCTCGGTAGCCAGATTTGTAAGCGACAGACATTTCGGCATCGGCTCGGACGGCCTTATCCTGATAAAGAACAGCAGCACATGTGACTTTAAGATGGATATGTACAATGCAGACGGCTCAAGAGGCGAGATGTGCGGAAACGGTATCAGATGCGTTGCAAAGTATGTCTATGACAACCATCTGACAGACAAGACCGAGATAAGCGTAGAGACCCTTGCCGGTGTGAAGACCCTTCTTCTTACAGTAAAGGATAGCAGGGTGGATTCAGTTCTTGTCGATATGGGACGCCCTGTCCTTGACTCGAGAAGGATCCCGGTCACATTTCCAAAGGATCAGATGGTAAACGAGCCTATGGAGGTCGATGGCAATATTTTCCGCGTGACATGCGTATCAATGGGGAATCCCCACTGCGTGATCTTTACCGATGAGGATGTAAGGACTATCGATCTGCCTCATATAGGGCCTCTTTTCGAGAATCATCCTACCTTTCCTCAAAGGATCAATACCGAGTTCGCCAATATTCTCGACAGGAAAAATATCCGTATGAGAGTCTGGGAGAGAGGAAGCGGAGAGACCCTGGCCTGCGGGACCGGGGCATGTGCTACAGCAGTCGCAGCAGCAGTAAACGGTCTTACGGATGATCAGGTGACTATCCATCTGTTAGGAGGCGACCTTATGGTGCACTATGACAGGGAAAAGGATACTGTTTTGATGAGGGGCAGCGCTACTACAGTTTTCACAGGACATATAGAGATACCGGATTCCTTCGAGAAGGATGATGTGAAGATATACGAACCAAAGAAGTAAAGGAGCAAGCAATGTATCAGGTTAATACAAATTATTTGAAACTTCCGGGAAGCTATCTGTTTTCGACTATTGCCAAAAAGGTGGCCGCATTCCAGCAGGCCAATCCGGACAAGCAGATCATAAGGCTTGGAATAGGCGATGTGACCCAGCCTCTGCCTAAGGTCGTAATAGACGCCCTTCACAAGGCAGTTGACGAACAGGCAAGTGCAGAAACCTTCCGTGGCTATGCACCTGACCTTGGCTATGATTTCTTGAGAAACGCCATAGCAGAGCACGACTACAGGTCAAGAGGATGCGATATCAGCCCTGATGAGATCTTTGTTTCAGATGGCGCCAAGAGCGATTCAGGAAATATTCAGGAGCTTTTCTCAAAGGATAATCGTATAGCAGTAACTGACCCTGTATATCCGGTATATGTGGATTCAAATGTAATGGGCGGCCGCTGCGGTAATTATGATCCTCATACAGGTATGTGGGATCAGGTTGTCTATCTGCCTTGCACAGCGGAGAATGACTTTGTTCCTGACTTCCCGGATCAGGATCCTGATATCATCTATCTCTGCCTGCCTAATAATCCTACAGGGACCACGTTGAAGAAGGACCAGCTGCAGAAATGGGTTGATTATGCAAACAATAAGAATGCGATCATTATCTTTGATGCAGCCTATGAGCACTATATTTCTACTCCTGACGTACCTCATTCGATCTATGAGTGTGACGGAGCAAGGGACTGCTGTATAGAGATCAGATCCTTCTCAAAGACCGCCGGTTTCACAGGTCTTCGTCTTGGATTTACCGTGGTTCCGAAGTCGCTTAAATGCGGAGATGCCTCACTTCATGATATGTGGGCCCGTCGTCACGGGACCAAGTTCAACGGCGCTCCTTACATAGTTCAGCGCGCCGGAGAGGCTATCTACTCCGAGGAGGGTCAGAAGGAGGTAGCAGACTTAGTCAGCTACTACATGGAGAATGCCCGCATGATAAGAGAGGGCCTTACTGCGGCAGGCTTTACCTGCTACGGCGGCGTAGACGCTCCTTATATCTGGATGAAGACACCGGATGGAATGACAAGCTGGGATTTCTTCGACTATCTTCTCGAGAAGGCAAATGTTGTAGGAACCCCTGGAAGCGGCTTTGGCCCGTCAGGAGAAGGCTATTTCCGTCTGACAGCATTCGGAACCCACGAGAACACGAAGGCAGCACTGGAAAGGATTAAGAGGCTGTAAGCCTGTAGGTAAGAGCGAGTCGAAGACGAAGCTCGAACCACAGGCGAGGCCGCTGTCTGAGATTAGCGAGAACGAGTCGAAGACGAAGTTCGAGCTTAACGAAGACAGCTTCCTTGGCCGAAAGCATAGAGATGAAGACGAGCGATGTGCGAGGTCAGAGGTCAGAGGTCAGAGGTGCGAGGTCAGAGGTCAGAGGTCAGAGGTGCGAGGTAACCCCTAATCCCTCAAACCTCACCCCTCGCACCTCACCCCTCACCCCTCACCCCTCATCCTGACCCCTCAAACCTCACACCTCATCCTGACCCCTCACACCTCAAACCTCACACCTCAAACCTAAAACCTCACACCTAAAATATGCTCTACGCACTTGGTGATCTCCACCTTTCCTTTTCAAACCCTGAGAAATCTCAGGAGAGATTCGGGAAGGTCTGGAAGGATCATGAATGGAAAGCAAAAAAGAATATAGAACGACTGGTTAAGCCAGAGGATACGCTTGTCCTTACCGGCGATCATTCCTGGGGGAATAATCTGGACCAGTGCCATAAGGACCTGGACTTTATTGCAGATTTTCCGGGAAGGAAGATTCTGCTGCGTGGAAACCACGACCATTTCTGGGACGCAGGTAAGACAAGGAAGCTTAATGAATGGGCAGACGGCAGACTTCTTTTCCTGCAGAACAATTTTTATCCATATAAGGACTATGCTCTGGTAGGCACAAAGGGATTCTGCTTTGAAGGCCCTTTTTATGTGAACACGATAAATGGGATGATAACAGGCTACGACAGGGCAGCCTATGAGCATTCTCTTGTCCTTATAGAGCGAGAGAGAAAGCGCCTCTGCGTTAGCATCGAGGCCGCGAGAGCAGCAGGCTTCAGTAAATTCATTATTTTTCTTCATTATCCTCCTACGTCGATCCTTGAGAACGATTCGGTCTTTACACGTATAGCAGAGGAGATCGGTGCCGAGCAGGTCATATATTCTCACAGCCACGGCAAGGAGAGATTTCACGACAGTATCCAGGGAAGCTACCACGGAGTCAAGTATTCGCTTGTGTCAGGGGATTATCTGAATTTCAGACCGAAGAAGGTGCTTGGATAATATTAAAAAACATTTCCCTTTTTCCCCGAAATGTACTAAAATAGTAAATACTTGTATTTAGGAGGAAAGACAATGGCACTAAAGAAGAAGCCGGTCAATGGAATGAAGGACATCCTTCCCCGTGAGATGGAGATCAGGGATTATGTCACCGGCATTATAAAGGATACCTACAGAAGCTTCGGTTTTACTCCGATAGAGACCCCATGCATGGAGGATATAAAGAACCTGACAAGCAATCAGGGCGGAGAGAATGAGAAGCTTATCTTCAAGGTCCTTAAGAGAGGAGAGAAGCTTAACTTAACAGACGCTAAGAGTGATCTCGATGTAAGCGATCTGGGTATGAGATATGATCTGACTCTCCCGCTCTCCAGATTCTATGCGAATAATGAGAACGAGCTTCCAAGTCCCTTCAAGGCACTTCAGATCGGAAATGTATGGAGGGCTGACAGACCACAGAGAGGCAGATACAGACAGTTCACCCAGTGTGATATCGATATACTCGGAGAGCCTACGAATCTGGCTGAAATAGAGCTGATCCTTGCAACGACCACCTGTCTTGACAGGATAGGTTTTCATGGCTTTGAGATAAGGATCAACGAAAGAAGGATTCTCCGCGCCATGGCAGACTACTGCGGCTTTTCGGAGGATCGCTTCGACTCCCTTTTCATCACCCTTGACAAAATGGACAAGATCGGTCAGGACGGTGTGAGGGAGGAGCTTATAGAGGAGGGATTCCCTGAGGAGTCTGTAGACAAATATCTTTCCATCTTCAAGGAACTTGAAGGAAAGACCGATGTAGCTTCTGGTATGAAGACCCTTACATCACTTATAGGGTCAGCACTTGATCCTTCGGTTGCTGCTTCGATGACAGAGATCTCGGAGGCCGTAAACGAATGTAAGAGCGCAGACTTTGAGCTTGTATTTGATCCGACACTGGTAAGAGGAATGGGATACTATACTGGTACTATCTTTGAGATAGCCATACCTGAGTTCGGAGGCAGCTGCGGAGGCGGCGGCAGATATGACCATATGGTCGGACGCTTTGCCGGACATGATGTGGCGGCCTGCGGATTCTCGATAGGCTTCGAGAGGATCATAATGCTTCTTCTTGAGCAGGGCTTTGAGATACCTGGCAGGGAGAAGACAGCATTTCTCCTTGACAAGAAGCTTTCAGGAGACAAGCTTACAGAGGTCATGAAGCAGGCAGCAGCCCTGAGAGAGGACGGGCAGACCGTACTTATAGAGAGGATGAAGAAGAATAAAAAGTTCCAGAAGGAAGGACTTATTTCCTCAGGCTATACTCAGATAAAGGAGTTCTATAATGACACAGCAAAGGACTGATAATTGCGGCGAGCTAAGGTTAAAGGATGTCGGAAGGGAGGTTACTCTCTGCGGCTGGCTTGAAAATGACAGGGAGGTAGGAAGCAATCTTTCTTTTATAGTGCTTAGAGACTTCTATGGCATAACCCAGATCACGGCGGATACCGAGGAGATGGTAAAGGCCTTTGCCGCCATCAATAAGGAATCGACTATTAGGGTAGAGGGAACCGTAAGAGAGAGAAGCTCCAAGAACCCTAAGCTTCCTACGGGTGATATAGAGGTGGTGCCGACAAAGGTCACTGTCCTCGGAAAATGTACCCATGAGGCTCTTCCATTTGAGATAAATCACAGCAGGGAGGCTGATGAGAGCGCAAGGCTTAAGTACCGTTATCTCGATCTGAGAAACCCTGAGGTAAAGAATAACATAATACTGAGGAGCAAGGTGGTAAGGGCTCTGCGTCAGGCTATGGAGGACCATGGCTTCATAGAGATCACTACACCTATTCTCACAGCTTCATCTCCTGAGGGAGCAAGGGATTATCTGGTTCCGGCCAGAAAGCATCCGGGCACCTTTTATGCCCTTCCTCAGGCTCCTCAGCAGTTCAAGCAGCTCCTTATGGTATCAGGAATAGACCGCTACTTCCAGATAGCGCCATGCTTCCGTGATGAGGACGCCAGAGGCGACAGATCTCCGGGAGAATTCTACCAGCTCGATATGGAGATGTCCTTTGCTAGTCAGGAGGATGTCTTCGATGTGATAGAGGATGTGCTTCCGCCTGTGTTCGAGAAGTTCGGCACCTACAGCAGATCGAGCAAGGCTCCTTTTGTCCGTATCCCTTACCTTCAGGCACTTGAGAAATACGGAACTGACAAACCTGATCTCCGTATCGATCTTACAGCTGCCGATGCGACTGAGCTTATGAAGGGGACCGGCTTCGGCCCGTTTGAAGAGGACGGGGCAGTGGTAAAGGCATGCGTGATCAGCGATTTCCATCAGAGCAGGAAGTTTATCGACAAATGCTGTGATCAGGTAGAGGTAATAAGCGGCGCTAAGCCATACTGGTTCAGAGTAGATGAGAACGGTGAGATATCGGGCGGTATCTCCAAGTTCGTAAAGCCGTCATCCGATCGGATAAAGGAGGCGCTTGGACTTTCAGAGGATACCCTTGTGGTACTTTCAGCAGGAAAGAAGACCCAGGCCATAAAGACCATAGGTTCAGTGATCAAGATATTCGGAGAGAATGTACCTGGGCATATGGACAAGGAACAGTACCAGTTCCTGTGGATAGTGGATTTCCCTATGTATGAGATCGGTGAAGAATCCGGCGAGCTCGAGTTCTGCCACAATCCTTTCTCTATGCCTAAGGGAGGACTTGATACTCTTGAAAAGGCAGCAGCAGGAGAGATAGATCCTCTTACTATCACAGCCGATCAGTATGATCTGGTAGTCAACGGAGTCGAGCTTTCCTCAGGAGCAGTAAGAAACCATGATCCTGAGATAATGGTAAAGGCCTTTGAGCTTGTAAACCTGAGTGAGGACGATGTCAGAGCCAAGTTCCCGGCGCTTTACAATGCCTTCAGCTATGGAGCACCTCCTCATGCAGGAATAGCTCCTGGTGTCGACCGCATGGTCATGCTGCTTGCCGGAGAGGATTCGATCAGGGAGATCATTCCTTTCCCTATGAATAAGAATGCGATGGATCTGATGATGGGTGCTCCTGGAAAGGTAACGGACGCCCAGCTTAAAGAGCTTCATATTAAGATTGATGAATAAGGATCGGAGCACGAATATGGAAAATGAATTTCATTTCAATAAGCAGGAAAAGAAGTTTTTAAAGGAGTTCCCGGGAATGCTCGTGATATTCCAGGTGCTTGACGGGATGGATAAGGTTGTGCTGGCAAGCGATCAGATGCTTGCCGAGCTCAATCTGACATTTCCGGAGCTTCAGATCTACTTTGTGAACGGATACAAGCCGGTGGTCAGATATACCTCGCCAGAGGGCGAGACAAGGGTCTTCATGGGAAAGGAGACCAGCCAGAAGAGAAAGCACTGTGTGCTGCGCTATGTGACCTATGCTGATGTGACAGGACTTTTCCTCCGTCTGGACAAGTATGATCAGATGGAGGGAGATCTTCACTCTGACAGCTTCTATAAGGAGATACTTGACAGTATTGATGTAGGAGTTTTCTGGAAGGATGAAAAGGGCCGCTTTACTGGTGTAAACAGGGCCTTCCTTGAAACATATGGATTCGAAAAGGAAGAGGATGTGGTAGGAAAGACTGATGAGGATATGGGATGGCACAGCTCACCGGAGGTTTTCGCCGGAGAAGAAGAAAAGGTGCTCTCCGGTCAGAAGAGCACCCTTGTGACTACCAAAAACCTGATTCAGGGACGCGAGCGGGATATCGCTGCCAGCAAGGCTCCGCTCTATGATAAGAACGGAAATGTCTGTGGCCTGGTAGGCTCATTTGTAGATATCACTCCCCTGCTGTAGAGCAAATGATCATCTGGCATAGAGCCCCTCGATCTCACCTATATAAATAGTATGGTCATTGCCATCGGCATACCATTTTTCTCTGATGCCTTCCGGAAGCTTTTCGGAAGGCAGTTCTATTTCTGCCATTTTCCTGCAGAGTATGATGAAATTTCCCTCGTCGATATAAGGTATTCCATCCTTTTTTCCGATAGTAAGTCCGGCTGTCTTTATCTTGTCCTCGTCGTGACCGGAGACAGCTCCTAAGTATTTAAGTACATTCTTGTACTTTGACTCATCGGAGTTGAAAAAGGTAAGTGAGAACGAATCGCCCTTATCTAGAAGTTCCTTTGTGTAGCGGCTTTTCCTTACATAGACTGTCACGACATTTTTGCCCCAGAGCACGCCTACGCCGCCCCAGCTGACTGTCATAGAGTTCACACGGTCGCCGTCGCATGAGGTCAGGGCAGCCCAGTCGCTTCCTATAAGTCTGAAAGGATTGAAATCTGTTGTATTGATATCCAGGTCCTGAAATGAATGCATTATTTTTCCTCCTTGTCATATTTATTATATACTACATAAATGTCTCTTTCAACAAAAAAGGAAGCATCCTGGGGAAGGATGCTTTCAAAAGGGGGGTTATAAAAATATAAAAGGGGAAATGATCTAAGGAATTTTAAAGGGGGTTCATTCCTTAAGTCTCTTATAGTATAATACGGATTCTGTTTTCAGGCAATAGTCAAACCGACAGTATTAACAAAAAAGTGACTGCATTTTTGTAGAAATATACCAAAACATATGTACAGCATGACTGATATAGTGATTTTTTTATAAAAAAGAGTTACAATGTAGCCTATGATAGATTCAGAGAGCTTAATAAAAGACCTGATAGCAAAAAGGGAGCTGCGAGTGACCCTGTCGGCTATCAGAGGATATATAAGAGAGGGAGATAAGAGCCTGGCAGCAGGGATTTCAGAGGATAAGGACTGCCTTGATGCATTGAGATCCGCCCTTGATTCTTCTGACCCTAAAGAGAGAAAGTCGGCTGTTCTTCTTATTGGAGAGCTTCCTCTAGGCAAAGATCTGGCTGCATCATTTTTGAAGGCTCTTATGACAGGTTACGGTAAGGAGAGAACCCTTTTTGTAAGGGAAAGCTATCTGAAGTCGATAAGAGCCTTATCAGACATAAGTCCACTTGGAACGGATGATCTAAGGACCCTTAGAGCAAGGCTTGTTCAGATAGATAGCGGTTCATTTACTGAGGAGGATATGAAGCATATTCTCTCAGAGAGAAAGCAGCTCATACAGATCCCCGGCATGGCCGAAAAGAGAGAGGCGGCAGAGTTTGTGGAGCCGGAGTCGGCAGGACTTTTTCTGCTTCCTGTAAAGGGTCTCTATCAGCCACTGAAAGAGGAGCTCATGAGCAGAGGCATAGACAAGGGCTATTCGTCCGCCGGAGTCCTTGTAGCTGCTTCTAATGCAGAAAAGGTAAGGGACTGCAGGCTTTACCAGAGCTTCTGGTACCGGATAAGAGGGCGCTTCTCAGGGAAGACAGAGACGCTTTCAGATGAGATCAGGGACAGCGGTCTGCCTGATCTTCTCCGGAGCGCATATAAGAGCAGGGTCGTTTCAATAAGGATAAATGTGCATCAGAGAAAGGATGGCAGCTCCTCTGCTTCAAGGCGCTTTGCTCCGGAGCTTTTATATCTGCTGAGAGGAAGGGCTGTAAACACAGCTCCCTATGATCTGACACTTCATTTCCTCCCCAGAAGGTCAGGGGGCTTAATCCTCTTTGCAGATCCTGCCGGGGCCAGGGATCAGCGCTTTTCATATGTGAGGGAAAGACTTTCTACATCCATGCAGCCTGTAAAGGCAGCTATAATGGTTTATCTGGTAAGAAAATATCTCCATCAGGATGCAAGGGTGTTTGATCCGTTCTCAGGGAACGGGACCTTATTACTGGAAAGGGATCAGTATCTTACGACAAGGGTTATGTTTGCGGCAGATACAAATCCGCTGGCTATTAGGGCCGGAGAGGAGAATGCCCGGCTAAAGGGCAGGAGGGTGTACTTTGTAAGGAGGAGCGCATTTACATTTGAAAGCGACAGACCCTTTGATGAGATCATTTCCGAGCTTCCGGATCTCTACGAGAAGAGTGATGCGGACAGGGATGAATTCTATACAATGACAGGGGAGACTATGGAAAGGCTGCTCGCGCCAAAAGGAAGAGCCTTCCTTCTGGCTGGAGGCAATGAGATAAAGGCTATGATCAGAAAAAGCGGTAGTCTATCCTTCCTCGAGGAGATTCCCTTTGATGACAGAAGAAGTATTTACGTAATAGAACGGATTTAGTAATGTGGGATTCAAAGACAAACAGACAGAAGGCAATAGAGATAATAAAGGAGCTGTTAAGGACCTACTCTCTTTCAGGACTGCTGGCTGATGTGAGCGGGGATGTATATCTGTCGTATTTTACAGATATGGATGTCCAGACCCGCTTTTATGAGGAGGTTGACAGGAGAACGATAGAAGGGATAAGGTCCGGCTTCAGCGATTATGAGTCGACGGATGTGACAGACAGGAGCTTTAAGGATGTTTTTCTAAGGACCATAGCTGTAAGGGATCAGGAGGGCAGGGTAAGAGCCTATATGTTCCTTATTGGACCTGACAGGGACGACTCCTGCGACCAGGCTACAAAGGTGCTTAAGGATATCCTCTCCATGTTTGCAGACGCAGGAGAGGAGCTTAGGAGAAGTGCCGAAAAGGAGGAAAAGGAAGTCTCGGATTCCAGCCGACTGGCCCGTGAAAGGAGATACTACAGGAATCTTTCTCTGTTACTGGGCGATACAGTGACGGATACGGATAAGGGCGATCCTGTGGAGAGGATAGTAAAGAGGATAGGCACATGTGTAAGCTTTGACAGAGCTATGCTTATTAGCTTAAGAGATGGGCAGATAAAGGACATAAAGGAATATGTCTCATCAGGACACGACTTAAGGGACCGCCTGTACGGGCTTGAGGCCTCTCTGCTTTCCTTCCTTGACGGAAAGGATTATACCATCTCATCTGATTCTCTTGTATCCGAAAGGATAAAGGGTCTTCTGGAAAAGCTTGGGATTTCTGCCGCTATATTTTGCTGCCTTGATAAGAGCAGTGATGGGACTGACTATTTGTGCCTTGCAAGCCTTGAGGGTGAGCGTATCTTCGGAAGTGATGAGATAGACTTTGTAAATGATGCCATTCGAATACTTAAGCTTAAGAGAAGGGAAAGCTCTCTTTCTTCCCTGCTCAGGGGATCGAATGATTTTATCAGGACCTTTTATGACAGCATGCGCTTTGCAGTCGCTATCTTTGATGACAAGACCAAGGAGCTCATCTACAGAAACAGGGCATGCGAGGAGATATTTTCTGATCCGATAAATGAGGAGCTTTTCAGGAGGAGATTCGTGATCGGGGACTCAGGTGCAGAGGCTGCAAGGGCTCCCAAGGAATTTGCCTCTGCTGGGAGCGGAGATGTCTATCTGGTATATACTACGATAGCTGCCTGGCAGGACGGCTCTACTGTTGATGTCTATACTATTAACGATATCACTCAGCAGAAGCAGTATCAGAAGAGGATAAAGGAGTCGGCCGATCTCGACGACCTTACAGGTCTTTACAACCGCCACAGATTCCATCTGGATTTCGCTACCTGCATAGATGATGCCTCTGTAAGCAGGGAGCAGGGTACTCTTATCTTTGTGGATCTCGATGACTTTAATGCCTTAAATGATGGTCTGGGCCATGTGCTTGCAGACAGGTTCTTAAAGAAGGCAGCCTGGTCCATCCAGCAGGCAGTAAAGAAATATGCCCAGTGCTATCGCCTCGGCGGTGACCAGTTCGCTGTTTTAGTGCCTTATTCAAGCCATGAAAATCTGGAGCAGATAACCGCTGATATTAGAGAACGATTCGAAAGGCCCTTCTCACTTGATGATAATGAATACTATTGTACGGCCTGTATGGGAATAGTAAACTTCCCTGCTGACGGCGACAATGAGGATCTCCTGCTCCAGAGAGTAGACTATGCTCTTCATCAGGCCAAGAAGGAAGGCAAGAACAAGACAGAATATTTCTCACATGTATCCTACAAGATGCCTGGAGACCGTATAGGCCTGGAGAAGGCCTTGAGAGAGGCTGTGGCCGATGACTGCAGGGAGTTTGTGGTTTACTACCAGCCTGTCGTGGAGATAAGGAATGGAAGGCCGGTCTGTTGCGGGGCTGAGGCCCTTGTCAGATGGAATTCCAGCAAGCTGGGCTTCATGACTCCTGACAAGTTTATTTCTCTGGCGGAGTATCTGGGACTTATAGTTCCTATAGATGAGCATGTACTTATCACAGCCACCCGCAAATGTCGCTACTGGAACGATAACGGTCATCCGGACTACAGAATCAATGTGAACCTGTCGGTCGTCCAGCTCCTTCAGAACGATGTAGTCGATGTGATAGCCAATGCTATAAAGATCACAGGTATAAACCCTGACAATCTGATCCTTGAGATCACAGAGGGCATGGCGATAAACGATATGGACCATATGAAGGAGGTGCTCACCTCTATCCATGACCTTGGAGTCCGTCTGGCTCTTGACGATTTCGGGACGGGCTATTCGTCCCTGTCAAGGATAAAGGATTTCCCTCTTGATGAGATAAAGATTGACCGCTGCTTCGTAAAGGATATAGACAGTGACAGCTTCTCCGATGCCTTTGTCCGCTCTGTTTCGCAGCTTGCTGATGCTGTGGATATGAACGTCGTAGTCGAGGGAGTGGAGAGAGGACCTCAGAAGGACAAGCTTCTTGACATGAATATATCCATGATTCAGGGCTTCCTTTTTGACCGTCCGCTGACAGTTGATGAATTTGATAAAAAATATATGTAATTTAGAAAAAAGGGGTTGACAAGTGACCAGTCATTTGGTATCATATACATCGTTGTGAGAGCAACAACAACTAAACAGATGCGGAAGTGTCGGAACTGGCAGACGAGCAAGACTAAGGATCTTGTGGTAGCAATACTGTGTGGGTTCAAGTCCCATCTTCCGCATTAGCTTTTTAGAAGAGCTGTCTGATATTATCAGGCAGCTTCTTTTTTGCATAAAAAACCGGGTCCAAGGACCCGGAACTCATATCAGTCTTTCTACTATAAAGACTGCTGCACAGGCGGCTGCTGCAACGACAGGAAGGCTTTTGCCCCGAAGACCCAGCGCCACTGCGACAGAAAAGCCTATGACAGCGCTAATAGGGCTTCCTGTCGAGTAAAAGATAGCAGGTATGGTCATCACTGTAAGACAGGTGTAGGGCACATAATAGAGAAAGCTGTTTATGAACCTGCTCTTTATCGGCTTCTGAAAGAGTGTAAGAGGCAGCATCCTGATCAGATAGGTAGTGACTGCCATCAGTATTATATATGAGTAGATCTTCATTCCTGATCACCTCGATTGGGATCTGGTACAGGAAAGAGCCAGGCTGCAAGAGCACTGGCTGCTATCGTGCAGATTATTATGCGAAAGCCTGCAGAGACACTATTAAGCACTGGCAGGTAATAAAAGGCTGCCGAAAGGGCCGCGCCGATGATGACTGCGAAGGTGACGTTTCGTCTGACTCTGGCCACCGGCATGACTATAGCTACAAACATTCCGTAAAGGGCAATTCCCAGAGCGCTTGATACAGAGACTGGGAGAAGGCCGTTAGCTATAGCGCCAAAAAGTGTACCGGATGCCCAGCTGATCACAGGGAAGATCTCAAGCCCTGCCATATAGGAGGGTGAGACCCGCTCGGGCTTCACCGAGGAAACAGCGAATATCTCGTCGGTATTGGCGAAGGCGATAAGCATCCTCTTAGGCGTAGTGGCGCCACTGTCTAGACGCTGTGAAAGAGACAGGGACATAAGTGCGTATCTTAGGTTTATCACTAGCTGGGTCAGAATCATCTCTATATAAGAGCTCTGAGCGACTATAAGATTAAGTCCGGCAAACTGTCCGGCACTGGTCACATTGGTAAGTGACATCAGGGTAGCTGTGAGCGGAGAGATCCCGGCTCTTGCCGCAGCTATCCCAAAGGTGAAGCTAACTGAGAAATAACCGACTACTATTGCAATCGAATCCTTTGCTCCATTTATAAAATCTTTTCTGTCCATGTCTGATATTTTACTATCACAGGCTCATCGCGTCAAATTCTTTCTGACATCGCCTATTACATACCTGTAGGCAATCGCATCAAAAAGCCCTGTGACTATCCAGGCCGCCGGATCACCGGCAACTGCCAGCAGATAGGAGGAGAAGTGTATTGAAAGTACAGCCGTTACAAGCCTGGAGCCAAGCTCTAAGACTCCGCCCATCATAGGGAGGAAGCCGTAGCCTAAGCCCTGCATCATATCCCTGTAGATAAAGAGTATACCAAGAGGCATATAGAAGATGATAGAGAGATAGGTGTATGGCTTTGCCCATGGAAGTATCGAGCTCATCCTCACATTGGAGCCAAGGAAGAGAGGAATGGCCGGGCGCAGGAGGACAAGAGCTAGACCAGCTCCTGCAAGAGAGGCGATAATAGATATCTTAAGCGCCACATGTGAGCCCTGGTTTACCCTGTCTATATCGCCTTTTCCGTAGTTCTGCCCTGTATAGGTAGCCATGGACTGACCGAGGGAGGGAAAGGCCTGAGTCAGAAGGTTTCCTATCTTGGACGATGCATTGAAGCCTGCTATTGCATTTGAGCCGAAGCGGTTTATGGCTGACTGCATGATCATAGTGCCGGATGCTGTGATAGCGAACTGTACAGCCATTGGAAGACCGACTCCAAGCTGCTTTCTTACATATGAGGAGGTAAGCCTCCATTCGTTTCTTTTCGGGACGAGCATCTTTACCCTTACTGCTATGTAGATTATGCTTAGGATCGCAGATATCACCTGCGAGGCGATCGTTGCTATGGCAGCTCCCTTTACTCCCATATCGAAGCCTATGATAAGGAGCAGGTCAAGGAATATATTAAGGATAGCCGAAAGGACCAGAAAGAAGAGGGGAGCCCTTGAATTCCCCACTGCCCTAAGCAGGGAGGAGAAGAGGTTGTAGAAGCAGACTGCTCCTGTACCTCCTGTAATAATGATGATGTAGTCATAGGCATATCCGAATATATCCTCGGGCGTGTTCATAAGACCAAGCAGGGCCTTCATGGATACAAGAGATATGGCGGTCATGACCACGGATACTATGACAGTGAGTATGATCGCATTTGCAACTGACCTTCGTATGCCCTCCTCATCCTTTGCGCCAAAGCGCTGGGAGGTGAGGACCGTAAAGCCTGTAGTAAGCCCTGTCGCAAACCCAAGTATCAGAAACATAATGGTCCCTGTGCTGCCTACTGCGGCAAAGGCCTTTGTTCCGACGTATCTTCCTACTATGATAGAGTCGACCATATTATAGAACTGCTGGAACATATTCCCTATGAATATAGGAAGAAAGAACTTGAGGATAATGGGCATGGGACGCCCCTGTGTCATATCGAGCTGCATAATTTATAACCTCCGAAATAGCGTTGGATTCTATTCTACACCGACAAATGCAAAAATCAATACATATTTTATTAAGAATGTGTTAAAATACAGAGAGGTAATAAAGTTAATGCTGAGGCTTTTTTAATGAAAAAAACAGCGATATGTATCTGTAATTATAATAAGAAGGAAATGGTCATAAGCTGCCTTAAGGCTGTGAGCGAGCAGAAGGAGAAGGACATCGACATATATATCTGCGACAATGCTTCTACGGATGGCTCAGCAGAGGCAATCTCTGACTTTATAAGAGAGCATGGGGAGTATGATATCACTCTACTTGCCAATAAAGAAAATCTTGGCGGAGCCGGAGGCTTTAACAGGGCGCTTGGTGCAGCGCTGGACTCAGAAGAGGCCTACAGCTATCTTATGTGCGTGGACAATGACTGTCTTCTTGATGAGGGCTGTGTCGGGGCGCTTGAGGATTATCTGGACAGGGATCCGTCATCGGGAATGGCAGCGGCTAAGATATATTTCCTTGACAATCCTTCGATCATTCAATGCTTCGGGCTAGACATTAGTTATGAGCTGTGCGGGACCATTTCCCCTTATTTCGGAAAGCCTGAGGACGGGAGCGGTCCGGATGTCATTTATTCTGATGCTGCTCCTGCCTGTGCCCTTATGGTTCGTTCTGATCTGATCAGACAGATAGGTCTGCTTCCCGAGGAAAACTATATTTACTGGGATGATACGACATGGTGCTACAGGGCAAGATGTGCGGGCTATCGGATAGCAAATGTAGGAGCAGCCATGGCCCTGCACGGAATGGGGCAGAGGGCTGAGATAAGGAATACCTTTGGCACCTACTATTCCTGGCGTAACCAGATCAGATACTTCATGCTGACATCTCCGCAGGATAAGCTGTATGACGTAGCCATAAGGCTTTTGACAGACGTATATCTGGAGGTCACGGCTGACTATGAGTGCCACAGGGCCAAAAGAGCTGCTGCTGTAATGGCTGCTCTTGATGATGCGCTTCACGGCATCACCGGTAAGGCCAGAGAGGGTATCATCTGCGATATACCGGGGTCTGATCACGATGTCGTTTATGAAAGCGTTGACTCTCTTCCTGATAAGTACAGGGCTGGCGCAGAGATCTTTATATACAGCCACTATGAGCTCTTCATAAACGCCTGTGACAGACTGAGGAAGGAAACAGAATAAGACCTTATCGGACTTGCACCGGGACCGATACATGAGTATAATTATATATAGTTCAGGGGTTTCTGAAATATGGAAGGAGGAGTTATGCCTGACAAGAAAAAGGAAGGTCTGCTTTATAGCGAGCCTGATACAGGAAAGGTCAACTTTGTCGTAAACACGAGCATTTTGTGCATCCATATCACGTTGATGGTGCTTTATATTCTGGCCTGCTCGAAGGTTATGTTTCTTGTAAATATCGGAAGCATAATCTTTTATCTGCTGGGATACTATTTTATCAAGAAGGGTAAGTCGATAGTATTCTTCACGCTGATGTTTTTTGAGATAGCTGTCCATTTATGTCTTGCCAGCTATTTCATCGGATATCTTGCAGGATTTTCTGCCTGGTGCTTTGCGCTTTCGGCACTTTTTGTCTATCCGCAGTTTTCGGATCCGTCAAGGAGACCAAAGAAGCTTAAAGTGGCATTTCCGATCCTTTCAGTCATTATTTTCTTCGCTGAATATGCTGCTCATATTAATGGATATATTCCTGATTCAGCCGTAAGCAGGCCGATGAGGTATGTTTTCTACGGAGTCAATACTGTATCGGTATTCTTTGCTATTATATTCTTTACCTATTTCTTTGCGACCAGCATAATAAGGTCAAGGAACAGGATGGATTATCAGATGAACCATGATATGCTTACCGGACTTAAGAATCGCTATTCACTCCATAAGATAACAGATGAGGCATCAGCCAGGACCAATCATACCGGAGAGCCATTCTCTATTGCTATGGCAGACATTGACAATTTCAAGAATATCAACGATAATTACGGTTATGCATGCGGGGATCTTGTGATCTATAAGGTCGCCTCGATCATAAAGGAGATGACTGATGATGAGGAATTCTTTGCCGGAAGATACGGCGGAGAGAAGTTTCTTTTCATATATACCAAGGAGCCTTCATCGGACGCTATGCGATACAAGATGGAGAAGTTCCGTGACGGAGTGGAGAAGGCTGTGATCACCTCAGCAGGCAGGCAGGTGCGTTTTACGGTTTCTGTCGGCGTAGCCAAGTTCCATAAGGGGGATGACTATGATCTGGTCTTGAAGCAGGCTCATGACAATCTCTATAAGGCCAAGCGGGAGGGTAAGAACAGGATAATCTGAAAAAAGGAGCATTAAGTGAAGAACTGTATCATAATCCAGTCAGGCGGTCCGACGTCTGCGATCAACTCCTCTCTTGCAGGAGTGGTAAAGGGCGCAATCGAGGCTGGATATAGCCATGTCTATGGAGCTGTAAATGGAATTGTCGGTGTGCTTTCACAGAATGTGATAGATATCACTGAGATAGCAAAAAAGGATGATAACTTCCAAAGAAGGCTGTCCCATACGCCAGCCATGTATCTTGGATCATGCAGGATGAGGATGCCTGATCCGAAGATGGAGCCGGCTATCTATGACGCCCTGTATGCATTTTTTAAAAGTCTTGATATCACTGCCTTCTTCGGTATAGGTGGCAATGACTCAATGGATACGATAGCCAAGTTGTCTGCATATTTTGGCAGCAAAAATGCCGGTATCAGCGTTATAGGCATCCCAAAGACCATAGACAATGATCTGCTTGCTACAGACCATACTCCGGGCTTCGGCTCAGCTGCCAAGTATGTGGCCACAACTGTCAGGGAGATGGCCTATGACACCATGATCTATCCGGTGAAGAGCATTACCATAGTAGAGATCATGGGCAGGGATTCAGGCTGGCTTACAGCTGCCTCGGCTCTTGCCAGAGGAAACGGAGTCGATGCTCCCCAGCTTATCTATCTGCCAGAGGTCCCCTTCTCGGTGGAGCAGTGCATTGCTGATACCAGAAGTCTTCTGAAGCATCGCAATTCTGTTCTGATAGCGGTTTCAGAGGGCATAAGGGATAGCTCAGGAGAATACATAGCCTCTGCCGATGCCAAGGAGGACAAGTTCGGTCACAAGATGCTCTCGGGCACAGGAAAGGCAATAGAACATATACTAAGCAATGCCTTAGGGACCAAGATCCGTAGCGTCGAGCTCAATATTCCTGAGAGGTGCGGCATTCACTTAGCCTCAAAGACAGACCTTGATGAGGCTTATAAGATGGGCCAGGTCGCTGTGGGACTTGCGGACAAGGGACAGAGCGGACGAATGGTAGTAATAGAAAGAGCAGATGCAAGCGACTACAAGCCAGTATATTCATCTGTTCCGGTCCAAGAGGTCGCAAACGGAGTCAGGATGGTTCCGAGGGACTATATAAGCGAAAGCGGCAACGATGTAACAGAAAAGATGACAGACTATCTGTCTCCTCTCATCCAGGGAGAGGTGGAGATCGAGTACAGGGACGGTCTTCCGGATTTCCTTCCTATAGACCATCTGATGGATACTACAAGGTAAGAGTATATTCTCTTCCTTTTTGGAAAAAGCAATAGATTATTTAGAAACAGGAGTTATTAAATGAACGTAGAATACGTAAGCACCAGAGACAACAGTGACAGGGTAAGCGCGTCAGAGGCTATCCTAAGAGGCCTTGCTTTGGACGGAGGACTTTATGTGCCTACATCTATCCCAAAGCTTTCACGCTCGCTTACAGAGCTTGCTAGTATGGATTACAAGCAGGTTGCCTTCGAGGTCATGAAACTCATGCTTTCAGATTTCACTGATGATGAGCTTAAGAGCTGTATAGACGGCGCATATGACAGCAAGTTTGACACAGAGCAGATAGCACCACTTTCATACGCCGATGGTGCCTACTATCTTGAGCTTTACCACGGAAAGACGATAGCGTTCAAGGATATGGCTCTTTCTATCCTTCCTTATCTTATGACTACTGCTGCAAGGAAGAACAATATCACGAACGAAATAGTCATTCTTACAGCTACCTCAGGAGATACCGGAAAGGCTGCTCTCGCCGGCTTTGCTGATGTCCCGGGGACAAGGATCATAGTCTTCTTTCCTAAGGACGGGGTTTCCGACATCCAGAAGAGACAGATGGTTACCCAGAAGGGTGACAATACATTCGTTGTAGGGATCAATGGTAATTTTGACCAGGCCCAGACAGGTGTAAAGAAGATGTTCGGGGATGCTTCTCTTAAGGCAGAGCTTGATAAGGCCGGCTACCAGTTCTCGTCTGCAAATTCCATCAATATAGGAAGACTTGTTCCTCAGATAGTTTACTATGTATACGCTTACACCCGCCTTGTAAAGGAAGGGAAGATAAGCGCAGGCGATAAGATAAATGTCACTGTCCCTACAGGAAACTTTGGGAATATACTTGCCTGCTACTATGCAAAGCAGATGGGGCTTCCTGTTGACCGTCTGATCTGTGCATCGAATGAGAACAAGGTTCTTTATGATTTCTTCACGACAGGTACCTATGACAGGAACAGGGAGTTCCATCTGACCAGTTCTCCATCAATGGATATACTGATCTCATCGAATCTTGAGAGACTTATCTATCGTATAGCTGACTGTGATGACGGTACTGACAGCGAGCTTATGAGGGAGCTTAGAGAGGACGGGAAATATACGATCACGCCTGCCATGAAGGAGAAGCTTTCCGATTTCTACGGCAATTTCGCAGACCAGAAGGAGACAGAGCAGGAGATCAGGAGAGTATTCGAGGATACAGGCTATGTCTTAGATCCTCATACTGCAGTTGCAAGCGCTGTCTATCAGAAATTCTTATCTGATACAGGAGATGACAAGCCTGTAGTCATCGCATCGACTGCAAGTCCTTATAAGTTTACTCGTACTGTTATGCGCTCTATCGGTCATGATGATCCGGACAAGAGCGATATAGAGCTTACCGATGATCTCTCAGCTGTTTCAGGAGTTAAGGTTCCGGAGGCAATTGAGGAGATAAAGACTGCTCCAGTCCGTCATAAGACCACATGTGAGGTCGACGAGATGCCTTCTGTTGTAAAGGGATTCTTAAAGATCTGAAGTATAATAAAAAGCCCCTTCGGATAATTCCGAAGGGGCCTTTTTAGTTGTCTGGACTAAGTATCAGATATACTGTACCGAACGGATATATGACTGGCACCACAAATGCATTTGAGGACAGCTCTACGGACCTGTTTTCGGTGAACTCAGGAGGAGCCAGCTCAGCCTCCTTTGATGAGGTATTAGACATATTGACTGAGAATAGACCATTGTGAAGATTAAGGAAATCCTCAAGTGAGGCCTGTACATATTCGTCAAACTCATTAAACTCCATCTGGGCATAGCGGCTGGCGAACTCGATGGCTGCCTCCTTATCCATGTCTATGCCTGAATGGAGGGGGAGGACTCCTGTAAGCCTCTGGATCACGGCACAGTTGGTGTCATATTCGGAAACGAATGCAGGAGAAAGAGGAGTGAAATCTCCTCCTATGAATCTGACCAGATTATTGAATATCAGATTCATATAGGTGACCATCAGATCAGACAGTGTCCTGCCTGATGTGAAGAAGAAATTCCTTACAAGCTCCGTTGTCTGCTCAGGTATGTCGTCACCTCCGGCAGCCGGATCGATCTGGTTTTCCTTCTGATAGCCAGCCAGAAGGGTCTCTAGCCTTTCGTTGGTAAGCACTCCCATATCCACGAGATTCTGCCCGAGCAGCAGATAGTCAGGATTCTGGGACTTGAGAAGCTCATTCAGCTGATCGTCGAACAGATAATTCCTTTCAACTGCTATCTCACCAAAGTGCTTGTCCTCTCTTGTCTGGAGGAAGCATACCTCATCGACCTCCTTAGCTGTCATGTAGCCCTTGCTCATAGCGATCGTGCCAAGACGAAGGTGCGAGTCAGACAGATGGGAGATGGCCTCCTTAAGTTCAACAGGAGTGACTGCATTTCTGCTTAACAGGTAGCTTCCAAAAAACTGTGCGTACATTAATTGTCCCCCAGATACTTCTCTAATATCTGCTTCATAAGGTCGCCTCTTGCAGGCTTCTGGACGAAGTCGAGCGCTCCGGCCTCTATTGCTGCCCGGAGCTGGTTCTTTGTCCCGACTGATGAAACTATGACTATCTTTGCATCACTGTATTTCTTAGTGAGTTCGATCGTAGCGAGAATCCCGTCGCGCTCAGGCATGACTATGTCAAGAAAGGTCAGGTCAGGACGTTCACTGTCGTATTTTTCCATGACCTCTTTCCCATTAGCTGCCTCGATGAAAACAGGTTCCTCCATGTATTCAGAGATGACATCCTTGAGCTGCTTTCTTGCCAGGATAGAATCATCTCCAATTAATATCTTCGCATTTTTCTTCATGACATTGTCCTTCTTATCTGGTAACCTGATAGCATTATTATATTACATACTTATGTCAGATGCAAAGTATTTTATCCTGGCATTTTTCATTGAGGCAGAAAAGACAAGCCAGATGATCAGGAAAAAAACAAGCATCACGATACCGAAGATGCTCCCGCCCTTTTTCCCGAGAGGAAGCAGACCCAGATCAGCAAGGAAACAGAGCAGGCCGCTAATAAGGCTTCCTGCTCCGAACAGAAGGGCCCTTGGAAGCATATAGCTTATGTAGCCGGCCTTGTCCTCACATCTTTTCATCATATCCTCGGCAATGAAGGAGGAGGGGATCTCCCCCTTCTTCTTCATCAGATAGCAGGAATAGAGCAGATAAATGCCTACAACAGCAATGATAAGGTCAAAGATCAGCATTATATTGAAATTCTTCATCATGCCTGCCTTTCGTCAATAGGAATATACTTCCTGTGCTCCTTTACAGTCATATATGCAGGTCTCATGATCTTGTCGTGGTGGCAGATCTCCTCCATCCTGTGAGCCGACCAGCCTGCGATACGGGCGATCGCAAATATAGGTGTGAAAAGCTCCATAGGCAGACCCAGCATCTGATAAACAAATCCGCTGAAGAAGTCAACGTTAGGGCTTACTCCCTTGTACATCTTCCTCTCCTCTGAGATAATCTGCGGAGCCAGTCTCTCGACAAGAGAGTAAAGGGCGTATTCTTTTTCGTAGCCCTTTGCCTCAGCAAGCTGTTCTACATAGCCCTGGAAGATCACTGCACGCGGGTCAGAAATGGAGTAAACGGCATGGCCTATACCATAGATAAGACCGGCATGATCGAAGGCCTCCTTATGGAGAAGGGCACGCAGATATGCTCCGACCTCCTCCTCGTCTGTCCAGTCCTTTACGTTTTTCTTCAGGTCGGCAAACATCTTTACGACCTTGATATTGGCTCCGCCGTGACGTGGTCCCTTGAGGGAGCCTAAGGCCGCAGCTATTGCCGAATATGTATCTGTCCCTGACGATGATACCAGATGAGTCGTAAATGTAGAGTTATTTCCTCCGCCGTGCTCAGCATGAAGGATAAGGGCTACGTCGAGAAGCTTGGCCTCGAGAGGGGTGAAGCTTGAATCATCCCTCAGGCAGTGGAGTATATTCTCAGCTGTCGAGTATTCCTTCTTTGGTCTGTGGATGATAAGTGAATCGCCCTTGTCATAGTATCTGTAGGCCTGGTATCCGTATACAGAAAGCAGTGGGAACATGGCAATAAGCTGTAGGCACTGCCTGAGTACATTCGCCTCTGAGATATCATCAGGATTGTCATCGTATGAATAAAGAGCAAGGACTGATCTGGCCAGAGAATTCATCATATCGCTCGATGGCTTCTTAAGGATGGAGTCTCTGACGAAATTCTTCGGGAGAGAACGGTATGATGAAAGAAGCTTTATGAAATCCTTTAGCTGGTCTCTTGTGGGCAGTTCGCCAAAAAGCAGCAGATAGGTAATCTCCTCGAATCCGAAATGATTATCCGGCTTTATGTTCTTTACTATATCTGAAACATTGATGCCTCTGTAATAGAGCTCACCCGGTATAGGTACGTTCTTCCCGTCTATGACTCTCTGGGAATTGACCTCGGAAATATTTGTGATTCCTACAAGGACTCCCTTTCCGTTAAGGTCACGAAGACCTCTTTTGACCCCGTACTCAGTATAAAGCTCCGGCTTAACATAAGAAGCTTCCTTCGTGAGGCTTGCGAGTTTTTCTATCTCGGGTGTAATCTTACTGTAGCTCGATGGCATGTCTACCTCGCTTTCTTGACTTGATATTTATAAAAAATCTATTATATTCTATCATTTTTACAAAACTTTTACAAGATTTGACCGTAGATCCCTGGTATTTATGTAAGGTTTGTTATTGATATTTTTCCTGAATAAGGTATAATGTAATCCGGTACCTGATTAAAAACAATTCACGAAAGAGGTTATTTTAATGGCTAACATTGATCTGACACAGTACGGAATCACAGGCACAACCGATATAGTGTACAATCCTTCATACGAGGATCTGTACAAGCTTGAGACGGACTCTTCTCTTGAAGGGTATGAGGTTGGCCACAAGACTGAGCTTGGAGCTGTTGACGTATTCACAGGAATCTACACCGGACGTTCTCCTAAGGACAAGTTCATAGTAATGGATGAGAATTCCAAGGACACAGTATGGTGGAATACTCCTGAGTATCCTAATGATAACCATGCTGCTTCTAAGGAAGCATGGACAGCTGTAAAGGATATCGCCAAGAAGGAGCTCTCCAATAAGAAGCTTTATGTCATCGATGGTTTCTGCGGTGCCAACAAGGATACAAGGATGGCTGTACGTTTCATAATGGAGGTCGCATGGCAGGCTCATTTCGTTAAGAACATGTTCATCCGTCCTACAGAAGAAGAGCAGGCAAACTTCAAGCCTGATTTCATCGTATACAACGCTTCAAAGGCAAAGGTTGAGAACTACAAAGAGCTTGGTCTTAACTCAGAGACAGCTGTAGTATTCAACATCACAAGCCATGAGCAGGTCATCATCAATACCTGGTACGGCGGCGAGATGAAGAAGGGCATGTTCTCAATGATGAACTATTACCTTCCTCTGAAGGGCATAGCTTCAATGCACTGCTCAGCAAACACAGATTACAACGGCGAGCATACATCTATCTTCTTCGGACTTTCAGGAACAGGAAAGACCACACTTTCAACTGATCCTAAGAGACTTCTGATCGGTGATGACGAGCACGGCTGGGACGATAACGGAGTATTCAACCTCGAGGGAGGCTGCTACGCAAAGGTTATCGACCTGGATAAGGATGCTGAGCCTGATATCTACGGAGCTATCAAGAGAGACGCACTTCTCGAGAACGTTACTGTAGATGATGCTTCAGGAAAGCTTGACTTCAGCGATAAGTCTGTAACAGAGAATACAAGAGTTTCTTATCCTATCTACCATATCGAGAAGATCGTTAAGCCTATCTCTCACGGACCGGCTGCAGAGAACGTTATCTTCCTTTCAGCAGATGCATTTGGAGTACTTCCTCCTGTATCTATCCTTACACCTGAGCAGACCAAGTATTACTTCCTTTCAGGATTTACTGCAAAGCTTGCCGGAACAGAGAGAGGAATTACTGAGCCTACTCCTACATTCTCAGCTTGCTTCGGACAGGCCTTCCTCGAGCTTCATCCTACAAAGTACGCTGAAGAGCTCGTCAAGAAGATGAACAAGAGCGGCGCTAAGGCTTATCTTGTTAATACAGGATGGAACGGAACTGGAAAGAGAATTTCTATCAAGGATACCAGAGGCATCATCACAGCTATCCAGAACGGTGATGTTGACAAGGCTCCTACTAAGAAGATTCCTTACTTCGACTTCGAGGTTCCGACAGAGCTTCCAGGCGTAGACCCGGCTATCCTCGATCCTCGTGATACTTACAAGGATGCATCTGAGTGGGATGAGAAGGCTAAGGACCTCGCACAGAGATTCATCAAGAACTTCAAGAAGTATGAAGGCAACGACGCCGGCAAGGCACTTGTTCCAGCAGGCCCTCACCTCGACTGATGAAAAAAGGGACAGGTCCATTTTTCATCTTTTTCGAACAATAAGATCGCAGCAGAGACCCCACGTGGGTCTCTGTTTTTTTTCTTGACATACTTCCCTCTACATACTATGATGAAAAAGGAACAGGTCCATTTTTCATCTTTTTATCAGATGGATGGGTGGAGTCTTTAATCAAGCATTGAGGAGGGGAGAGTGCTATGTCAAGGATAGCCAGACAAAAAAGCAGTACAGGGTACTATCATGTGATCCTAAGAGGGGTCGCAAAGCAGATCATTTTCGAAGACAGATCAGACAGATTTTTTTTCATCAATATCATGAAAAAATACATCACAGCATCGGGTCAGAGCCTTGTATGCTATTGTCTTATGGAGAACCATGTCCACCTGCTCATTTATGACAGAACGGACGCAATCTCATTGGTGATGCAAAAAATAGGAGGATGTTATTCAATGTATTTTAACAACAAATACGACAGGACGGGGCATCTCTTCCAGAACCGTTTTCTGAGTGAGGTGGTCGAGAATGACAGATACCTCGTGACAGTTTTTCGCTACATCCTGAATAATCCGTCCAAAGCAGGTATCTGCGCTGCATCAGAATACGAATGGAGCAGCTACGGCCTGTACGGCGGCCGGGACGGGTTTATAGACACGTCAGAGATAGAGAGGATCATAGGCGGTCCTGATGCATATGAGAGTTTTATAGCAGCTTCAAATGAAGATGACTGCCTGGAGTACACAGGCTATATTCATGATGATCAGTGGGTGGAGCGAAGGATAAGAGAGATTCTGGGGGTTGTCTCAGGCAATGAGGTAAAAGCATATGATAAGAAAAGAAGAAACGCTGCAATCTCACAGCTCAGGTCGGGAGGCCTTACTATAAAGCAGATAGAGCGGCATACCGGAATAAGCCGCGGAGTGATTCAGAAACTCAGATAAAAAGATGAAAAATGGACCTGTCCCTTTTTTCATCTTTGTGATAGACTGTTGGCAGACAGGAGGTGCATAGTGATGAATGATGTCAATTCTTCTACAGTGTTCGGGGAGAAGATTCTAAAGATTGTACGAAGCAACTCGTCGCCGAAGGTAAAGTCAGAAGACCTGAAGGACTTCCATGCCGGAGATATAGCAGCGGCGATGAGTGGGATGTCCGAGAAGGAAAGAGGCATCATCTACCGGCTGCTTGATATCGACACCCTGTCTGAGGTGTTCGAGTATGCGGACGAGGATGCCCTGAAGTATATCGGAGAGCTGGATCCAAAGAAAGCGGCTCAGGTACTCGAGAGGATGGAACCGGATGATGCGGTAGATCTTCTAAAAGCGTCAGATCCGAAGCAGAGCAGAGCCTTTATAGAGTTGATGGATTCCGATGCGAAGAAGGATATCATGGCTCTTGCGGCATACGATGAGGATACTATCGGAAGCCGAATGACTACGAACTTCGTGACTGTAGGAAATTCACTCACGATACAGGAAGCTATGAAGTCTGTGGTATCTCAGGCGGCAGAGCATGATAATGTATCGGTCATCTACATCCTGGATGAACATGGCGTCTATGACGGGGCCCTGGATCTAAAGGATCTGATTGTAGCCAGGCAGAAAACACCACTTGAGGAAATCGTCTCGACGACCTATCCGTATGTGTACGCAGATGAGAAAATAGAGGATTGCCTGCCTACCTTAAAGGACTATTCAGAGGAATCGATTCCAGTCCTCTCTGATGATAATCATATCCTGGGAGTTGTAACACTGCAGGACGTCATGGAGACTATGGATGACGAGATGAACGAGGACTATGCAAAGCTCGGCGGACTCTCGGCAGAGGAGGATCTGGAGGAACCGGTGAAGCTTAGCATGAAGAAGCGCCTGCCATGGCTGATGCTTCTGATGTATCTGGGGCTTATAGTATCATCGGTAGTCGGTATGTATGAGCAGGTGGTAGCGAAGCTTACGATGATTATGGCATTCCAGTCGATGATACTTGATATGTCGGGAAATGTCGGCACGCAGTCGCTTGCCGTGACGATCAGGGTGCTGATGGATGAGAAGCTTACAGGGAAGCAGAAGGCAGGACTTGTTTTCAAGGAGATGAGGGTAGGCTTTCTAAATGGAGCAGTGCTGGGCATTCTGGCACTGGGTACGATAGGCGCCTATATCATGCTGATACGTAAATATCCGGCGCCGATGGCATTTGCAGTTTCCGCCTGCATCGGTATCTCCCTTATCGTGGCGATGACGATCTCAAGCCTTGTCGGAACCGGAGTACCTATCTTCTTTAAAAAGATAAAAATAGACCCGGCAGTAGCATCCGGGCCGCTCATCACGACGATTACAGACCTCGTCGGAGTGGTGACCTACTACAGTCTGGCATGGTTTATGTTGATACATGTACTGCATATGTGAAAAAATCCCCTCCTAAAGGAGGGGATGATTTTTAGACTAAATCAGATAAAAAAGATGAAAAATGGACCTGTCCCTTTTTTCATGGAACAGAGAGAGGCATCACTGCTATCCAGAGCGGTGACGTTGACAAGGCTCCTACAAAGAAGATTCCTTACTTCGACTTCGAGGTTCCGACAGATTGACTGACCGAAAGCTTGTAGATTAGAACAAGCGATAGCGAAGTTCGAATCATAAGCGAGGCCGTTCTGTGAGATTAGTGAATGCGAGCCGTAGGCGATGCATGAACTTAGCGAACAGAACCTCCTTACTATAATGATCCGGGACCGCCAGATAATTCTGGCGGTCCTTTTTTTGCGCCCAAAGACCGTTTCTGTCCTGAAATAAAAATAAACGAAGCCTTTCCGGCGCCCACAAAGAAGGTACCGCTGGCGAAGATCTAAGAGAGAAAAACTCCGCTGTGAGGGAAACCCCGCAGCGGAGCGTTCTGTTTTTATCAGAGTGTTGAAAGCTCTTCAAGCTTATCCTTGATCTGTGCCGCAGTTTCGAGAAGCGTCTGTACTGAAGCCGCTATCTGCTGAGCGGCTGCTGCCAGATCTGTAGTCTTGTCATTTACGCCATTTATAGTTTCCTGAAGATTCTGCGCGTCCTGAGTCAGCCTGCTAACGGAATCTATTGCCCTGGACTGGCTCTCATTGCTCTTGTTTGCGGTGTCAGAGGATTCAGTGGCGAGAGAATTGATCTGCTCCGCGACGACAGCAAAGCCTCTTCCTGCATCACCGGCCCTGGCTGCCTCTATGCTGGCGTTTAACGCGAGCAGGTTGGTCTGCTTTGCTATGTCTACTACCTCAGCATTGTTCTTTTCAAGCTCATCAAAGATGGTGTTGATCTCGTTCATTGAGGTTACGAGGCTGTCGCAGAATTTGCTGACATCGACCATATCCGAGGAGATTTCGGTGCTCTTCTGAGCGTTGTTGTCATTTCCGGCAGACATATTGTCGATGGCCTGGTAGAGCTTATCGAACTCATCATTGATATCTGTGATGGTTGTCTGGATCTTATCATTCTGGGCTGAGATCGTATTTTTCTCTTCAGTAACCTCTTTGGCAAGAGCCGAAGCTTTTTCTCTGCCCTTTTCTACCAGCTGCTTTGTGTAGAAGACACAGTTTTCCTTGCGGTTGAAGCCATTGTAGATGGCGTCGGCCATTTTTTCACAGGTATCATATCCACAGCAGGAGCAGTTTATCTGGCGGCTTTCTGTTGTGGTTTTTTGCATGTCGTTATAGATATCGTTACGCTCTGCTTCTGTAGGGATTCTGAATGCTGCCTCTGCCGAACGGTCAGTGTATTTTCTCAGGTAATCATTCAGGTCGAGGTTTTTGAACTGCTCGTTAAATTTCTTTAACCTCTGTGCAGGAGACAGCTTTCTGCCCCCAGGCTGTCTTTTTGTCCTTCTTTGAATCCTCCCTGATATCCAGAAGGGAACTGTACACATCGTCGTCCTCTGCCTTGTCAGCTTCGCAGCCTGTTCCATACAGACAGCCCTGGCTGCAGTTCAGGACATCGTAGAACAGATACTTTGAGGTGCCATTCGCTATTTTTTTCCTGTTGTTCGCGAGGAAATTATAGAGATGCTTTTCGCCCTCCATCTGGCGGACATACACGTTATTACCCAGGAACCAGTAGACATTCTCTTTAAGGCCGCCTGGCATAGGATAGATAGAACCCAGGCCGTATTCTACCTCATCTGTGGCATCGCCGGACATGATCCCGTGCTCTCTTACATATTTCATCATGTGGTCAAAAGTGACATTGTAGCTTACATAGCCGCCGTTGTTCGGATCCGTGATCTCGTACTTCTTCGCGATGCATGGGCCTATAAAGGCGAGCTTATCTGTGATTCCCATCTGCTTTCTGACATAGATAGCAGCGCACATCATAGGACTCTGTACAGGGAAAAGCTTTGGCAGAAGCGTCGGCTCATAATGCTCAATGTAGCGGACTAAAGCCGGGCACGGCTGAGAAATACCGCCGAGGAAATTATGCTTTGCTATGTAATTCAGGTATCCCCATGTACAGATATCAGCTCCGAATGAAACGCTGATGATATGATTTACTCCAAGCTTTTTTAAGCCACCGAGAACCTGGCCATATTCTTTCGGGTAATTGGCCTTGAACGCAGGTGCTAAAAGAATCGAAATCTTTTCTCCCTTAGCGAGATCTGCGAAAAACGCATCAGTATCATCATAGAATTCCCTTGCGTTATGCTCGCACGCGTCGAAACAGGAGCCGCAGGCCACGCACCTGTCCGGATCTACATCGATCCTGTTTGCTCCGTCCTTTTCTACTGAATAATTCGCGCCTATGCACGGACAAACCCTGACACACTTATTGCATCCAATACAGTTATCATTGGTATAAACTACCTGACTATCACCCATTTCACCCTCCAGATACATGGTCAATAAATTGTAAAGTACATGATTTATTTAATTTTAATATTTCTACTGTTCATTTACAAGGGAAAAAATTTAAAAACATGTCATTTTTTTGCGGAATTGGTGCCGCGAATAGTAAAGCATAGATAAAAAAACACTCAGAGAGCAGGCCCGCATTCTTGACTCCTAGCGCGCAGCCAGGTGGGTTGCCGCAACAGACCTTCAGCCCTCTACTGGAAGCGGGGCGAACCCGAACTTCTCTGCACAAGTGCATACACCGAAGCCCGACATCCGGCCTGTTATATAGGGATCCCGATTTAAAGTAATTGTAGGTTCAAAAACTACGGGAAAACGAGCTCTCTGAGCTTAATTCTATTTTAGCCTTTATACCTTGAAAAATCAACAGCAAATTCCCAGCAGATATCTGACAACAGAGGCGTTTTCGATTATCCTATAGGGTGGTTTAAAACCAAAAAGAAAAAAGGAGTACCTGGTGATGGTTAAAGAAAAGCTCGAAGAGATAAGGCAGAAGGCCATAGCTTCCATTGAAGAAGCGAACGATGCAGATTCCCTGAACGACATAAGGGTACATCTATCTTCTTCGGTCTTTCAGGAACAGGAAAGACTACTCTTTCCACTGACCCTAAGAGACTCCTCATCGGTGATGACGAGCACGGCTGGGATGACAACGGTGTGTTCAACCTCGAGGGAGGCTGCTATTTAGTCCGGATATCTTCGACTGCGCCTCTGTCGATCGTGACAGCGCATTCAGTCTTCGGGTCGAATTCACGCAGCAGGCTTATGACCTGATTCATGACGCGGTCTTCATCAGAAGTCGTGTAGCTGTAAGGGACTACGAGATCGAAGCTTACGATTGTCCCGGCTTCACCGAAAGTGACCTGCAGGTCGTGGAAAGTAAGGGCAGGGTCGAGGATTTTTAAGATATGTTCGATCTGTTCACGAATTTTATTTGTACGCTTGTCATTTATCTCAACCGGGTCGACATGGGCGACAAGCACGATCCCGAGGTCACGTCTTACTTTTCGCTCAGCTATATCGGCTACGGCGTGGGCTTCTTCAAGCGTTATCCGGTTCGGTACTTCTATATGGATGGTGGCCATAGTCTTCTCAGGACCATAGCTGTGGATGACGAGGTCGTGAACACCTATCACAGTAGGATCCTGCTTTACTATTTCAGAGATCCTGTCAGCTATCTCAGGGTCCATCTCGCCTCCGATCAGAGGTGAGACTGTATCTTTTACCAGGCTGATCCCTTCCCATATGATGATGACCGATACGATGAGACTGGCTATACCATCTATACTATGTCCGGTGAACACATACACGATAAGTGAAGCGACAGTCACTGAAGTAGTCACAGCGTCAAAAAGTGAATCCATGGCTGCGGCGTTCAGGACACTGAGATCCAGCGGCTTCGCGAGACTCTTATCAAAGAAGTACATCCACAGCTTTACACCGATCGATACAATAAGCAGGATGAATGTCACAGTACTGAAAGTCAGAGCGGATGGGTGCATGATCCTGTCAAGTGATTCTTTGAAAAATTCGATCCCGACATTTATGATAGCGATTGAAAGTATCAGAGTGGCTACATATTCCATTCTGCCATGACCGAAAGGATGCTCCTTGTCGGCCGGCCTTGAAGAGATCCTTGTACTGAAGAGACTTATGATAGATGAAGCCGTGTCTGACAGGTTATTTACGGCATCGGCTGTGATGGCAACAGAACCGGATAAAGTTCCGATGATGAACTTCATGGCTGACAGGAAGATATTGCAGATGATCCCGGTGATGCTTCCGAGCATTCCGTAGGCAGTGCGGTCGTCTGGATTTTTTATGAATTTCTTTATCAGAATATTAGTCATGACTTATTTCCTCCCATAAAAATACAAATGCGGACTGCTGCTTTTATGCAGGCAATCCGCTGTTTTTTTGTATAAATATTCTACTCGGAAACTATCTGCTTAGTCAATACGAACTTTCAAACTTTATAAGTCGGTACCCACAGGTTCTTTTATGTGCTTCATATGTGAAATGATCATACCCGCCCATTTTTCTCTTTAAAGACCATCATCATCTCATTCGTAAGAGACATATCATCTGGCTGTCCCTTGATCTCATCTGGGGAGAGCCAGACGGCGGAGCCGAGCTCGCCGTCGAGAGTCACCTCACGACTTCCCGTCACATCACAGTAAAATCCCATCAGGATATCAGAGACCATTCCCCACGGCTGGGATTTGTAGTAGCGGATATTTGTGACAGCAAGGCCAGTCTCTTCCTTGACTTCTCTTACCACATTTTCCTCGAGAGTCTCCCCGAATTCAGTAAAGCCTGCAATCAGCGCATCATAATGGATCGAGCGTCCGGCATATCTTGTGACAAGGAGCTTATTCGCGTCCGGATCAGTGACACCGACTATCACAGCAGGTACGATCTTCGGGTAGATGTGATTGCCACATTTCGGGCAGATCATGCATCTCTCTTTTTCAGAATGAACTGTCGGAGCGCCGCAGCGTCCGCAGAAGCGGCTTCCCTGATACCACTGGTACAGATGGAAGGCACAGACAGTAGCAAAGTATCTCCATTTCTCAACTGATTTTTCTTCACGAAGGAACTGCACACGGATGAATTCCATGTCATCATTTACAGCGACAGGATGGTCTGCATCAGTTTCTTCGCGGTATATGTCGTTTTCAGTCAGAGCCTTTTCTTTGAATTCTAACTGTTTGAGATAATAACTGTCACCGTCGATCCTGAACAGATAGATCAGGTCATCTGCACTGTGCAGGTCTTTTACAGATGGCAGACTGAAGCCATTTTTCTTCACAAGAACGCGATCGCCTCTGAATACAAATACTGGATCGTTTTCGGATGGCACTTTTCTCAGATCATACGAGTTATAGAATTTATGTGGGTAAATATCCTGGATCATTTTTTATTCCTCAAAATTTATTTTATACTGAAGCGAGAATTAAGTAAAGCACAAAGGCAAATAAAAAATCCCCTCCATCAGGAGAGGATATGCTTTCTAAAGAAGACTCAGGATGCAGGCCCGCATTCTTGACTCCTAGCGCGCAGCCAGGTGGGTTACCGCAACAGACACGACTGCCTTCTAACGGACGCCAAGCGTCTCTGCACAAGTGCATACACCTAAGCCTGACATCAGTGTCTGCGATATAGGGATCCCGATTTGAAGTAATTGTAGGTTCAAAAATTACGGGTTAGATCGAACACCCCAAGTATTCTGTTAAGATAATTGTAGCCTTTTCATATATAAAAATCAACACAAAGATTTCGCATGAAATTTGACAAAAGGCCTTATTTCTATTATTCTATAGAGTGGCTTTTATGAGAAGCAAAAGATGATAAAAGGAGTACCGGAAATGGTAAAAGAAAAGCTCGAAGAGATTAGAGAGAAGGCCTTTGCCTCTATTGAGGAGGCTTCCGACCAGGATTCCCTTAATGACGTAAGAGTAAAGGTCTTAGGGAAAAAGGGTGAGCTTACAGCTATCCTTAAAGGCATGAAGGACGTGGATCCTGCGGACCGTCCTAAGGTCGGCGCCATGGTGAACGAGGCCAGAAGCGCAATCGAGGAGAGGATCACCAGGGCTCTTGATTCTATGAAGAGGAAGGCTCTTGACGAGAGGCTTAAGAGAGAGACGATCGATGTGACTCTTCCGGCAAAGAGAAATAAGATCGGTCACAGACATCCTAATACGATCGCCCTTGAGGAGGTGGAAAAGATCTTCATAGGAATGGGCTTTGAGGTCGTTGAGGGCCCTGAGATCGAAAAGGATTACTACAATTTCGAGGCGCTAAATATTCCGGCAAATCATCCTGCCAAGGACGAGCAGGATACCTTCTATATAAATAAGGATATTCTTTTAAGAACACAGACCTCTCCGGTCCAGGTCCGTCAGATGGAAGCCAAGAAGCCTCCTATCAGGATGATAGCACCGGGAAGAGTGTTCAGGGCAGATGAGGTCGATGCGACACATTCTCCTTCCTTCCACCAGATAGAGGGAATGGTCATCGATAAGGGAATCACCTTTTCTGATCTAAAGGGAACACTCGAGATGTTTGTACACAAGCTTTTCGGAGAGGACACGAAAGTCAAGTTCCGTCCTCATCATTTCCCGTTTACAGAGCCATCCGCGGAGATGGATGTAAGCTGCTTCAAGTGCGGCGGGAAGGGCTGCCGCTTCTGTAAGGGAGAGGGCTGGATCGAGATCTTAGGATGCGGTATGGTACATCCAAAGGTACTTAAGATGAGCGGGATAGATCCTGAGGAATACTCAGGCTTCGCCTTTGGAGTAGGCCTTGAGCGAATAGCCCTGCTTAAGTACGAGATAGATGATATGAGACTGCTTTATGAGAATGATATAAGGTTTTTGAGTCAGTTCTGATCAGGGGATAGGATATAGGGGATAGGGGATAGGAATAGATGTCCTGCCCCCTAACCCCTGGACCCTGGACCCTGATCCCTATTCATGAAAGGAAACAGATAAATGCGAACATCTTTAAAATGGCTCCAGTCGATGGTGCCGGGACTTACCAATGATCCGCAGGAATTCTGCGATGCAATGACTCTTTCGGGATCAAAGGTAGAGTTTTATACAATACAGAACAGGGATCTGGACAAGATAGTCATAGGCCAGGTAAAGAAGATAGACAAGCATCCTGATGCCGATCATCTGGTCATCTGTCAGGTCGATGTAGGAGACGGACAGATCCAGATCGTTACAGGAGCATCCAACGTCTCTGAAGGAGCAAAGGTTCCTGTAGTCCTTGACGGCGGACGGGTAGCCGGAAGTCATGACGGGACAAGAACAGAGGGCGGCATCAGGATAAAGAAGGGCAAGCTGCGCGGAGTAGAGTCAGATGGAATGATGTGCTCTATAGAGGAGCTGGGCTCATCAAGGGACATGTTTCCGGATGCACCGGTAAATGGCCTGTATATACTGCCTGATGATGCACCGGTCGGAGCTGATGCGGTTTCCTATCTTGGACTTGATGATGTGGTGATCGAGTACGAGATCACAAGCAACAGGGTGGACTGCTTTTCTATCATAGGTCTTGCACGTGAAGCAGCAGCTACATTTGATCTTCCTTTCAACCCTCCTTCAGTAAAGGAGGTCGGAAGCGAGGGAGATGTAAATGATTATATTTCTGTAGATATTGAAAATCACGAGCTCTGCAGGCGTTACACAGCAAGAGTAGTGAAGAATATCCATCTGGCACCGTCTCCTGTCTGGATGCAGCAGAGGCTCAGAAGCCAGGGCATCCGTCCTATCAACAATATAGTTGATATCACAAACTATGTGATGGAGGAGTTTGGCCAGCCTATGCATGCCTATGATCTGGATACGATAGCAGGACATAGGATCATTGTAAAGAATGCTTCTGACAAGGAAAGCTTCGTGACTCTCGACGGAAAGGAGCATGAGCTTGATAAGGATATGCTCGAGATCTGTGATGGAGATAAGGCTGTAGGCCTTGCCGGTATCATGGGTGGAGAGAATTCCATGATCACAGATGATGTGAAGACCATGCTGTTTGAATCGGCCTGCTTTGACGGGACCAATATCCGTCTCTCAGCCAAGAGACTTGGCATGAGGACAGAGGCATCAGGTATCTTCGAGAAGGGACTTGATCCTAATAATGCGATCCTGGCCATGAACAGGGCCTGCGATCTGATCGAGGAGCTTGGAGCCGGAGAGGTCGTAAAGGGAACGGTTGATATCTATCCTGAGCCAGTAGCTCCATGGAGAGTGAAGTTCGAGCCAGACCATATCAATGCATATCTGGGTACTGATATACCGGCTGATAAGCAGCTTTCATATCTGAAGAAGATAGAGCTGGGATATGATGAGGGCACAAAGGAGCTTATTATCCCTACCTTCAGACAGGATCTTCTGTCCTTTGCAGACATTTCAGAGGAGGTAGCCCGTTTCTATGGCTATGCCAATATAGCGACTACCTTGCCGAAGACATCGGCTACAGCCGGAGGCAAGTCTGAGAAAATGGAGATAGAGGATATAGCCAGAGATGTGGCAGAGTACTGCGGCTTCTCCCAGGCATACTGCTATTCATTCGAAAGCAGAAAGGTATTTGACAAGCTGCTTCTTCCTGATGATGCTCCTGAAAGGGCTGCAATAGAGATCTCAAATCCTCTCGGAGAGGATTTCTCAATAATGAGGACGCTTCCGTTGAATGGTATCCTTACCTCTTTGTCTACTAACTACAACCGCAGGAACGAAAATGTAAGGCTCTATGAGCTTGGAAATATCTATTTAGCTGACAAGCTGCCTCTTACGGAGCTCCCCGACGAGAGGATGCAGTTTACTCTCGGCTGCTATGGAGAAGGAGAGGATTTCTACAGCATCAAGGGAGTCGTTGAGGAATTTCTTGACAAGGTAGGGATGACAGACCGCCTGACCTATGATCCGTCGAACAAGAGACCGTATCTTCATCCGGGCCGCTGTGCCGATGTGATCTATGACGGCGAGAGGATAGGCTATCTCGGAGAGCTTCATCCTCTAGTAGCAGCAAACTATGACATCAAGGGCAGGGTCTATCTGGCAGTCATCGATATGCCTTATGTAGTGAGATTTGCTGACTTCGAAAAGAAGTACACCGGAATAGCCAACTTCCCGGCATCCACCCGTGATCTGTCTCTTGTCATGAAAAAGAGCACGCTTGCAGGAGATGTGGAAAAGATCTTCTTTGCAGAGGGTGGAGACAATCTCGAATCAGTCAAGCTCTTCGATGTCTACGAAGGCGCCCAGGTAGCAGATGGATACAAGTCTATCTCCTACCGCCTGACCTTCAGGGCAAAGGACAGATCACTCTCAGACCAGGACGTAAACCAGGCAATGGAGGATATCCTGACAAGGCTTGGAGAGATGGGAGTGGAGCTTAGGAGGTGAGACCTCACACCTCAGACCTCAGACCTCACACCTCGAACCTCACACCTAAAACAATGGATAACAACATCTACAGCACTAAAGACTACTATTACGACCTCCCAAAGGAGCTTATCGCCCAGGATCCGCTTGAGGACCGGAGCTCATCAAGGCTCATGGTTCTTGGGAAAAGATCAGGCAAGGTAAGCCACCATCATTTCACGGAGATCATCGATTATTTAAGAGCCGGAGACTGTCTGGTCATCAACAACACCAGAGTCATTCCGGCAAGACTTATTGGGATAAAGAAGGAGACAGGAGCTCATGTCGAGATCCTGCTTCTAAAGAGAAAACAGAATGATATATGGGAGACGCTTGTGCGTCCCGGAAAGAAGCTCCGTCCGGGCGCCGAGGTGACCTTCGGAGACGGAGCGCTTACTGCGACCATACTCGATGTGGTCGAGGGAGGAGACAGGCTTGTCCAGTTCCACTATGACGGTATCTTTGAGGAGATACTGGACAGGCTGGGAGAGATGCCGCTTCCTCCATATATCACACATCAGCTTAAGGACAGGGACAGATATAATACTGTCTATGCCAGGTTTGACGGATCGGCAGCAGCGCCTACAGCCGGGCTTCATTTCACCAGAGAGCTTCTCGAAAGGGTGAAGGAGAAGGGAGTAAATATAGCCCAGGTCACCCTTCATGTAGGCCTTGGCACCTTCCGCCCGGTAAAGGTTGATGATGTAAGGCAGCATCAGATGCATACTGAGTGGTATCGCGTCACAAAGGAGACAGCAGACCTTATCAACAGGACAAGGGAAAATGGCGGCAGGATAATAGCTGTTGGTACCACATCGGTCCGTACCTTAGAGACTGCGGCAGATGAAGACGGACATCTGAGGGCAGAGGAGGGAGACACCTCGATCTTTATCTACCCGGGATACAAATGGAAGATAGTCGACGGACTGATCACTAACTTCCATCTGCCTGAATCGACCCTTATAATGCTGGTATCAGCTCTGGCAGGACGAGAACATGTGCTTTCGGCATATGAAGAGGCGGTTAAGGAGAAATACCGTTTCTTCAGTTTCGGCGATGCTATGTATATAAATCCAGATGACTAAAAAAAGAAGGCTTATTAAGCCTTCTTTTTTTCTGCCCAGGAACGGACCATTTTACGATATTTAAAGAACCACATATAGAGGACACATACTGCAAAGAGCAGGATGCCAAGCAGAGCTGAAACCGGTACAGAGCTGCCGGGGATTATCAGCTGGTCTGTACGAAGCCTTTCTATAAAGGAACGTCCAAGGCCATAAAGGGCCATATACCAGAGGAAGATTTCACCATCGAATTTCTTTCTCTTCCTGTACCAGAGCAGGAAGAAAAATATACAGAGATTCATTACTGATTCGTAGAGGAAGGTCGGATGGACCTGTATGCATTTTATCCCGTTTACCGTTACGGCATTTCTCATCATCTCTGTCGTGATATCACAGGAGCGGTTTACGGCATCGATAGGGAGTCGCATAGCAAACAGGCTGTCTGTGTATCTGCCGAAGGCCTCTCTGTTGAAGAAATTGCCGTAGCGGCCGCATATCTGGCCTATTAGCACTCCGAAGCAGAGGATATCTGCACATTTGAAAAATGATAGCTTTTTTATACGACAGCAGATGATTACAGTTATAAGGCCACCTATGATACCGCCGTAGATAGCCAGTCCGCCACCTCTTATATTGAAGATCTGAAGCAGGTCATCCTTATACATATCCCAGGAGAAGGTGACGTAATAGATTCTTGCTCCTATAATGCCGAACAGGATACCGGCGACGAACATATCCATGAAGTCGTCCTGCTTCATACCGACCCGCTTTGCCTCTCTCATTATGAAAAGAAAGGCAAGCATCATCCCGAGTGCTATGCAGATGCCGTAGAAGGCTATGCTGAAGTTACCGATCATTAAATGCTTTCCCACATGCCTAAGCAATATATGAAGATGGGGAAAGGCTATGCTGTCATTGTACATTCTGACTCCTTTCGTTACCCGGATATTATACTATATCTGCTCTTTTCATGGAAGAGTCTATATTTACCTGCCCGAACATAATTTTTGTGAAATATGCATAGAAACTTTATTGCTATCACCGATATTGTGGACAGGTTTTCATGATCCACCATATATGGTGCCTTAAATGTCCTCCACTTTGCCCCACCCCTAGTAAAATAAGCCAATAGAACAGACTTTTTCGTTGAAATATCTATGTAAAAACTGTATTATGATTGCAAAAGTGGTTTGAAGTGGTGGATTGTGTGACTGAATGGTAAGGAAATGGATCCATAAGAGTGGATAATCATGAAAGGAGGTGACCGTCATGTTCATGGGTGAGTACAACCATACGCTCGATCCTAAGGGAAGAGTGATAATCCCGGCTAAGTTTCGTGAAAGCTTAGGAGAGAGGTTTGTGATCACCAAGGGACTTGACGGCTGCCTGTATGGATATCCCTATGATAAGTGGGAGGAGGTCGGAAGAAATTTCCAGCAGACCATCAGTACGAATAAGGAGGCAAGAGCCTTCTCAAGATTCTTCTTTTCAAGCGCCAGCGACTGCGATATAGACAAGCAGGGAAGGATCCTTATACCTGCCAATCTGAGAGGCTATGCGGGCCTTAACAAGGAGGTCGTGATCGCCGGAAACCTGGGACACATAGAGTTCTGGGACAAGGCACGCTGGGAAGAGGCCAATAGCTTCGAGGATATGGATCAGGTTGCCGACAAGCTCGGCGGACTGGGGCTTATGCTATGAGTGAATTCAGACATTACCCGGTCATGCTTGGCGAGACAATAGAAGCCCTTGACATAAGACCGGACGGGATCTATGTGGATGGGACCCTTGGAGGGGCCGGACATTCAAGCGAGATAGCAGCAAGGCTTACAGAGGGCGGCAGACTGATAGGCATAGATCAGGACATGGACGCCATAAGGGCATCGGAGCAGAGACTAGAACCCTATAAGGACAGGGTCACTCTGGTACATGATAATTACTCCGATATCTGTTCTGTCCTCTCTGGACTTGGTATCGAAAAGGTGGACGGTATCCTTCTCGACCTTGGAGTATCGTCCTACCAGCTAGATTCACCTGAACGGGGCTTTTCCTACAGGACAGATGACGCGGCTCTCGATATGAGGATGGACAGGGACTCTGACTTTACTGCGGCGGATCTTTTAAATACCTATTCTGAGAAGGATCTGGCGAGGATAATAAAGGATTACGGCGAGGAGAAATTCGCGCGGGAGATAGCCAGAAGGATAGTCGCCGAAAGGCCTCTTATGACGACAGGAGACTTAAACCGGGTCATAAGGGAGTCCATTCCTGAGAAATTCAGGCGCAGAGGAGGAAATCCCTCCAAGAGGACCTTTCAGGCTATAAGGATAGAGCTTAACAGTGAGCTTACTGTTCTAAGTGATACTATAGACCAGATGATAGATCTTCTGAATGAGGATGGAAGACTTGCTATCATTACCTTCCACTCGCTTGAGGACAGGATAGTAAAGAGCCATTTCAGAAAGGAAGAATATCCATGTACCTGCCCTCCGGATTTCCCGGTGTGTGTATGTGGAAAACGCTCCAAGGGATACGAGCTTACCAGAAAGCCAATTCTTCCTGGAGAGGCGGAATTAGAAGAGAATAAACGGTCGAAGAGCGCGAAGCTACGGGTCTTTGTAAGAAAGACCTCTGATACATCGCAGCCAGTAGATCATATCAGACATTAGTGAAGGGAGTCGCTGATGAGGCAGACATTTTATTATGAAAGAGGGAGCGAGGCTCACGGATTCGTCACGGAGGAGGAGCATCGGGAGCATGTAAGACAGGAAATACTTGAGGAGAGGGAGAGAAGAAGGAGAAGACTGCATAAGAACGCACGCTTTCTCAAGACCAGGAACAAGAGGATAGCTGTTTCTTTTGGTATAGGGGTCGTGCTTATGGCAATGTTTTCAGCCTTTGTCTATCTGGAAAACGGGATCACAGAGTCAATGCAGACCATATCAAGGGATGAGGAGACTCTTTCACAGCTAAAGGCAGATAATTCGGCGCTTATGTCAAGGATCAGCACTGACGCCAGTCTTTCATCGGTGAAGAAGAAGGCCGAAAAGCTTGGAATGAAATATGCTTCTCCTGACCAGATAGAGTATTATACAGTAAAGGAACAGGATTACATGAGTGTAAACAACAGGTAATGCCGCTATGACAGAAGTCAGGAAACGAAAGCGAAAAGGGAAAAGGCTTTTTAAAAGAATGCAGAGGACTCTTACAGCCCTGTTCTTTATCTGTCTTGCCCTTTTTTGTTTTGTTATATTAAGGGTAATATATATACAGGCTGCAAACGGTAACAGGTATGCAAAGCAGGTACTTAGGCAGCAGCAGTACCAGAACCGGACCATTCCCTTTAAGAGAGGAGATATAGTAGATGCCAAGGGGACTACTCTTGCTACATCTATCGATGTTTACTCTGTCATACTTGACTGCAGAGCCTTGAAAGAGAGTCAGCAGAAAAACAAGGACATACTGGATACGACAGCCAGCTCCCTGCACAGGTATTTTCCTGATATCAGCGAGGATGATGTAAGAGAGGCCATAGAAAAGCATCCTGACAGCCAGTACCGGGTACTGAAGAAGAAGGAAAGCTATCAGAGCATGAAGGCCTTCGAGAAGTTCATGGACTCAGACGAGGGCAGTGGAAAGGTGGCAGGCATCTGGTTTGAAAAGGAGTACGAGAGAAAGTATCCCTATCCTGATCTGGCCTCATCGGTCATTGGCTTTGTAGCCTCCGGAAACGCCGGTGTGACCGGGCTTGAGAACCAGTACAACAGCTATCTGAACGGGACCGACGGAAGATCCTTCGGCTATCAGAACGAGGACAATTCCCTTGAAAAGAATGTGGTAGAGCCGATAAACGGATATACGATACAGACCTCTATAGACGTGCTTACCCAGCAGGCTGTAAATCAGGCTGTAGAGAAGTTCAACAACAAAATGGCAAAGGCGGCCGGCAATCATAAGAGAGGATCAAAAAATACAGCCGTTCTTGTTATGAATCCCAATAACGGACAGATCTATGCCATGTCGACCTATCCGACCTTTTCTCTTGATGACCCGAGAGACCTTACTGTCCTTTATTCAAAGAAGAAGATAAAGAGCATGACTGATAAGGAGTCGCTTGACGCATTAAATGAGCTCTGGCAGAATTTCCCGGTAAGCCATACCTATGAGCCGGGATCGACCTATAAGCCCTTTACCATATCTGCTGGCTTTGAAACCGGTACCCTGTCAGCTAAGAACAAGTTCTTCTGTGACGGAGGAGAAAGCTTCCCGGGCGGGGTCTATGTGAGATGTGAGTCCCATCACGGAATCCAGACAATAAGGGAGGCTCTTATGCACTCCTGTAACGATGCCCTTATGCAGATAGGAAAGAAGGAGGGAGCAGCCAACTTCTCCAGGTACCAACATCTGTTTGGATTCGGGCAGAAGACAGGGATAGACCTGCCCGGAGAGCCGCGCACCAACACGCTGATCTACAGCGAGAAGCAGCTTAAGAGCCAGCCAATAAACCTTGCGACCAACTCCTTTGGTCAGAACTTCAATACTACTATGGTGCAGCTGGCAAGCGGCTTTTGCTCCATAATAAACGGCGGAACCCTTTACAAACCGACAGTCGTGACTAAAATAGAGGATGAGTCAGGAAATACAGTAAAGAAGAATGAGCCTGTAGTCCTTAAGAAAACCATATCAAAGGCCACATCAGACAGGATGAGGGATTATCTGAAGTCTGTTGTAACAGGCGGTACCGGAGTAAAGGCAGCCGTCAAGGGATATTCGATCGGAGGAAAGACAGGAACCGCTGAGAAGCAGCCCAGACGACAGGGAAAGTATCTGGTATCGTTTATAGGCTTTGCACCTGTTGAGAATCCGAGGATAGTCGTTTATGTCGTTGTGGATGAGCCGAACGCCGCAGATCAGGCCCATTCTAATTATGCCCAGGAGATAGCCCATGATATCTTTAAGACGGTGCTGCCATATTATGGTATATCTCGGGAGAAGAAGCAGAAGGAGACAGATAAAAAATGAAGTATCTAGTAGTTGGACTCGGAAAAAGCGGAATAGCAGCAGCCAGACTGCTGAAGAATGCCGGCAGGGATCTGATCCTCTTCAACAGCTCCGATATGGATGCGGATGAATTCAAGAAGGATAATCCGGATCTTAAGGGCCTTCCGTTTTTTACGGAGGTTCTTCCGGAGGAATGTTACAAGGAGATAGGCGAGGCTGTCTTAAGTCCGGGCGTGCCTCTTGATATACCATTCACAGAGGATCTGAAAAAAAGAGGGATCCGTCTTTCTGGAGAGGTCGAGCTTGCTTATGAATTCTCACATACGGACCAGATAGCAGCTGTTACAGGTACCAATGGAAAGACTACAACGACCGCCCTCACAGGACATATCCTGAAGGAATACTTCAAGGATGTAAGAATAGTTGGCAATATAGGTATCCCTTATACTAGTGAGGCTCTTACGACTAGTGAAGAAACCAGGATTGCAGTCGAGGTTTCCTCATTCCAGCTTGAGACTATAGACAGCTTCCATCCTAAGGCAGCGGCTATACTTAATATAACGCCTGATCATCTGAACAGGCATCATACTATGGAAAATTATATAGCAGTAAAGGAATCCATAGTAAAAAACCAGACTTGTGATGATACGACAGTGCTGAATTTTGAGGATCCTGTCTTAAGAGAGTTTGGCAAGACCCTTAGGAGCAGATGTGTATATTTCTCAAGCAAAAGAAGGATCGAAAACGGCATCTATTATGATGAGGATAGAAAAGCCATCTTTATCGATGATAAGGGCAGTGAGGAAAAGATAATAGATACCGACAGATTGCAGATAATAGGAGCCCACAACTATGAGAATGCCTGTGCTGCCATAGCTCTTACCATGGCGCTTGGTGTGCCGGTCGATGTGATAAGGAAGGCTCTTCCTGAATTTACGGCAGTGGAGCACAGGATAGAGTTCGTCTGCGAGAAAAAGGGAGTCAGATATTATGATGATTCCAAGGGCACGAATCCTGACGCAGCGATAAAGGCTGTCCTTTCAATGCCTGGACCAGTGCTTCTTATAGGCGGAGGCTATGACAAGGGAAACACATATGACGAATGGGTAGAGACCTTCCCGGGAAGGGTAAAGAGACTTGTCCTTATAGGAGCTACCCGTGATAAGATAGCCGACTGCTGTAAAAGGCATGGCTTTAGCGACTATGAGTTTGCCAAAAGCCTGACTGAGGCAATAGATAAATGTGCACTTGCAGCAGAAAGTGGAGACGATGTCCTACTGTCGCCTGCCTGTGCAAGCTGGGATATGTTTGCAAACTATGAGACCCGTGGTGACGAGTTCAAGGACTATGTGAGGAAATTAGCGGACTGATGGCTGGTAAGAGCAGAACGAGGATAGCAAAATTCAGGGATTATTCCAAGGTCAGATATTTCGACTACATCCTTCTGGGTGTAGTTATTCTGCTGCTTTTTTTCGGGATCGTGATGCTCTATTCCTCAAGTGCCTATATAGCGTCCGTAAAGTACGCCAATCCGGCCCATTATCTTAAGAAGCAGCTTTTTTATATGATATTAGGGGCTGTGGGGATGGGAATGGCTATAATCATAAAACCCCGTATATTAAGAAGGGCTGCTCCGGCGTTATACTGGGCTATACTGCTTATTAATATCGCAGTGCTTTTTGTAGGACACAGCGGAAACGGCTCGACAAGATGGATAAGGCTTGGCCCCGTATCCTTTCAGCCATCGGAGCTTATGAAGATAGCGATCATAATAATGCTTGCCTGCTTTGTTGCAGATCATACGAGGTATCTTGGCAGCATGGTCTTCAATCTGCACTGCCTATTCTATATCTTTATGGCCGTGATACCTGTATTCATCACCAATCTCACTACGGCAGCAATCATTGCCCTTATAGGGATTGGAATGCTTCTTATAGCAAGTAAACGTAAGAAGCCTCTGTATGCTATGATAATCTTTTGTATGATCATAGTGCTTATCGGCGCGGTCCTTATAATAACAAGGTCCAATGCCGAACCGGACAACTACAGGATGAGGAGAATATATTACTGGCAGCATCCTGAGAAGGCCACCCAGAATGCAGGCTTCCAGGTGCTTGAGGGCTTGTATGCCATAGGCTCAGGCGGACTTTTTGGCAAGGGAATAGGACAGAGTGCTACAAAGCTGGGAAATCTTCCTGAATCGCAGAATGACATGATCTTTTCTGTAATAGTGGAGGAGCTGGGAGTATTTGGAGTGATATGCCTGATACTTATGTATGTTCTACTGCTCTGGAGGATATATCTAATAGCAGTAAATGCTGAGAGCATGTTCGGATCTTTTATAGCTATAGGAGTCTTCCTGCATATTTCCCTGCAGGTCATCCTCAATATGCTTGTCGTTACAAACGTCCTTCCAAACACCGGAGTCACCCTTCCCTTTATAAGCTATGGAGGCTCATCTCTTCTTTGTACTATGTGTGAGATAGGCATGGTGCTTTCGGTATCACGGCAGATAAGGCTTGATCGGATAGACCTGGGAGGAGAATTCTGATGACACAGGAAAAGAAGAGGTTTTCTCCGGCCAGATTTTACAGGATCAATATAATATTTTTTATAATGATCATGGTCCTTGGACTTCTGGTGTTTCTTCTGGCAGTCTGTTCTGTAAGACAGGTAAGGGTATATGGCAATACCATCTATACCGACGCACAGCTTGAGAAAATAGTACTAAATGACCGCTACAAAAGCAACGGCGCCTGGGAGGTAGTCCGTAACAGGCTTCATCCGAGAAGGGACATACCATTTGTAAGCAAGACAGAAGTTTCACTGAAGGGCTTTCATACCCTTGTGATAAGGGTCAGCGAAAAGCAGATAGCCGGTTATATAGATGGAAAGGATGATAACCATATCTATCTTGACCGGGAGGGCAGGGTAGCAGAGGTGAATAAAAAGCTTCTTTCATCTGCCATACCAGTATCAGGACTATCGACAAAGAAAAGGATAGTGACAGGGAAAAGCTATCCGGTCGCAGAAAACAGGATAACAGCGCTAAGGCGGATCTTCCATGCTAAAACCAGCATGAATCTTAATATAGATTCGGTTAACTTCGGAGATAGCGGCGAGATCAGCCTGTCATGCGGAAGTGTCACTGTAAAAATGGGAACAAGTGACGGGCTTAAGGAAAAGCTCTTAAGGCTATCTTACATCCTGCCAAAGGTAGCAGGCGAGTCTGGAACACTACATTTTGAAAATTTCTCCAGTGATAATACAGATATTGTATTCGATGCTGATTGAATTTTTTTAAAAAAGGGTTGCGTATTTGAGCAAAAAAACTTATTATATTGTAATGAGATTTAAAAGCGGACAGACGCTTTTATGAGTTAGGAGGAAACACCCTTGATACAAGTAACTGAGGAGAATAACGGACTAGGCGGAGCGAAGATTCTCGTTGTCGGAGTCGGCGGTGGTGGAAATAATGCTGTAAACCGAATGGTGGACGAAGGAGTCAAAGGAGTAGATTTCCTTGGCGTGAACACCGATAAGCAGGCACTCGACAGCTGCAAGGCACCTGAGCTCCTTCAGATCGGTGAAAAGCTCACAAAGGGATTAGGCGCCGGCGGAGTTCCTGAGAAGGGACAGAAGGCCGCAGAGGAGAGCTCTCAGGATATATCAGATGCCGTAAAGGATTACGACATGGTCTTCGTTACCTGCGGAATGGGTGGCGGAACCGGAACCGGAGCTGCTCCTGTGGTCGCTCAGATTGCAAAGGAGCTCGGCATTCTTACCGTAGGAGTAGTCACAAAGCCTTTCACATTTGAGGCCAGAGTCCGTATGAATAATGCACTTTCGGGCATAGAGAGACTGAAGGCCAATGTAGATACTCTGATCGTTATCCCAAATGACAGACTTCTGGAGATAGTAGACAGAAGGACATCGATTCAGGACGCACTGAAGAAGGCTGATGAGGTCCTCCAGCAGTCTGTTCAGGGCATTACGGACCTTATCAATGTAAACTCACTTATCAATCTCGACTTCGCAGATATCACGACAGTCATGAAGGATAAGGGACTTGCACATATCGGTATCGGAGTCGGACAGGGTGATGACAAGGCAAGCGAGGCAGTCCAGCAGGCTGTTTCATCGCCTCTTCTCGAGACGAAGATCGATGGCGCCTCAGACGTCATCATCAATGTCAGCGGAGATGTCACTCTTTATGATGTAAATGACGCTTCTGACTATGTCAAGAATATAGTAGGTGACAATGCAAATGTCATAGTAGGAGTAGGACAGTCTGATGATGAGTCCATGACTGACCAGATCAAGGTAACAGTCATTGCCACAGGACTCGAGGATCCTAAGTCTGATATGAGGAGAGCAGCTGCCACAGGTAAGAAGGATGAGAGCGGTCACACCCGTTTCAAGCCATATGTTCCTCCTACGAGCAATGTTTCAAGGAATGAGGCTGCTACTACGGCCAAGTCCAGGCTTACAGACAAGGAGATGGACGATATCTTAAGCGGGATCAAGGGCTCATCAGATAGCACCCAGTCCTCGAACGGCGGATTCACGGGAATGATCAAGCCGGAGGCGCCAAAAAGCTCTGTAAAGGAAAGGGATATCCAGATTCCTGACTTCCTTAAGAATGGTAACAAATAATAGACGTTTAAGGGTCGCAGCCGGGAGAAAGTGAGCCGGCTGCGGCTTTTGTATAAGGGGTGTTTTTTATGAAGATAAATTTCATAGGAGCCTGCCATGAGGTGACTGGAAGCTGTCATTATGTGGAGGCTGCGGGGAAAAGGTTTTTAGTTGATTGCGGAATGCAGCAGGGACCTGACATATATGAGAATCAGGATCTGCCGGTTCCTGCAGCAGATATAGACTACTGCTTCATAACACATGCTCATATAGATCACAGTGGTCTGCTTCCTCTTCTCTATGCCAGGGGCTTCAGAGGACAGATCTTTGCTACAGAGGCGACCTGTGATCTGTGTGATATAATGCTTCGCGATTCTGCTCATATTCAGGAATCGGAGGCAGAGTGGAAGAACCGTAAGGCCAGAAGGGCAGGCGGATCGGAGGTAGTTCCGGTTTATACAATGCAGGATGTCTACGGTGTCCTGCCTCTCTTCGTGCCGGTCAGATATCATGAGCAGATCCATGTTTCTGATGATATAACGGCTACCTTCTATGATGCAGGGCATCTGCTCGGATCAGCCTCCATCTCCATCGACCTGCAGGAAAACGGAGTCAGCAGGACCATAGTCTTCTCAGGAGATATAGGAAATCCCGACAGACCTCTGATAAAGGATCCTGAGCTCCTTACTAAGGCTGACTATGTACTTACAGAGGCTACCTACGGCAACAGGGAGCATGGTCCTAAGAGGGATTTCGCAAAGCTTCTTGCATCCGTGATAGAGGATACCTTATCGGGCGGAGGCAATGTGGTGATACCCGCCTTTTCCGTAGGACGTACCCAGGAGATCCTTTATTCTATAAGGCGGATAAAGGAGGAGGGTCTGGTAAAGAAGATCGACACCGGATTTCAAGTCGTGATGGATTCCCCTCTGGCGGTTGAGGCTACTCATGTCTTTTCTATGAATGTAGCCGAATGCTTTGACGAGGAAGCACTCGATCTTGTAGGACATGGTATAAATCCTATAGCCTTTCCGGGTCTGAAGGTTGCGGTCACTCCGGATGAGTCGAAGGCGATCAATACAGACTCGACGCCGAAGGTCATTATCTCAGCCTCAGGTATGTGCGAGGCGGGACGTATAAGGCATCATCTAAAGCATAATCTCTGGAGAAGCGATTCTGCAGTTATCTTTGTGGGCTATCAGGTTCCGGGTACGCTTGGCTTTAATCTCCTGAACGGTGCTAAGGAGGTAAAACTCTTTGGCGAGGATGTAAAGGTCGCCTGCCGGATAGAAAATCTTCCGGGTATCAGCGGACATGCCGATCATACAGAGCTCCTGAAATGGATAGAGAATTTCAGCAGTCCGGTAAGGAAGGTCTTCGTAGTCCATGGAGATGATGATGTTGTTGACGGCTATGCAAAGGATATCACCGAGCATACAGGATTTGCGGCCTATGCTCCTTATTCAGGAGATGCCTTTGATCTTATCACAGGAGAACAGATCGAGGAAGGCAGCAGGGAAGCTGTAAGGAAGTCCCGCGGCAGGATCAGGGCTTCGTCGAATGTATTTGCCCGCCTTGTGGCAGCCGGTCAGAGGCTTGTTAGTGTGATAGAGAAGTGCCAGGGAATGGCAAATAAGGATCTTGCAAAATTTGCCGACCAGATAAATGCACTTTCTGATAAATGGGACATAAATAAATGACAAAGAACAGACTGACAAGGCTCCGCATAGAGATGGAAAAGGCAGGAGTGGATATCTATATTATGACTCTCGCCGATTACCATATGTCGGAGTACGTAGGAGATTATTTTAAGGAAATCGAGTATATAAGCGGATTTACAGGGACCAACGCTACAATGGTCGTGACTCACGACGAGGCAGGTCTATGGACAGACGGAAGATATTTCATCCAGGCCAGACAGCAGATGGCAGGGACATCGATAAAGCTCTATGAGGAGGGTACAGAGGGAGTCCCTACTGTGATGGAATTTCTTGACAGGCATCTTCAGGAAGGTTCTACTCTGGGTTTTGACGGCAGGCTTTTTTCCCTGGACTGGTTTGAGCAGGCAGAGAGACTCTGCGACAGAAAGGGAGCCTACCTTAAGACAGATGAGAATCTCGTAAGTGCTTTCTTCACCGAAAGGCCATCCTTCCCAGAGCACAAGGTCTGGATACTAAGTCAGGAGTATTCAGGGATATCCACAGAAAGGAAGCTTTCAGACGTCAGGGAGGCAATGAAGGCAAAGGGAGCAGAGGGCTTCCTTCTTACAAGTCTTTATGACATTGCCTGGCTTTTAAACCTGAGAGGCGATGATATCCACTGTGTACCGGTCTTCATGTCATACCTTTATATCACGATGGACTCATGCAGGCTCTATGCGATGGAACGCGACTTCGATGTCGCTGTAAAGAAATATCTTTATGACAATGGCGTTTCCTTAAGTCCTTATGACAGGATATATAAGGATCTGAACTCTATAACCGAAAAGACCGTGCTCCTTGACCCTAAGGTAGTAAACTCAGAACTTGTCAATGAGTTTCCTAGTTCGGTAAGCCTGATCAGAGCAGAGAATCCGACCAGACTGATGAAGTCGATAAAGAATGAGACGGAGATTGCCAACACCAGGAAGGCTCATCTGAAGGATGGTATCGCGGTGACCAGATTCATCTACTGGCTAAAGCATGCTATCGGAAATGAAGAGATCACAGAGATGAGCGCCGCCGACAAGCTTTTGGAGTTTCGAAAGGCTGCTTCTGATTTCCTTGATATAAGCTTCGATACTATAAGCGCATACAGGGAGAATGCAGCTCTTATGCACTATGAACCGGGTCATGATCATGAAGTAACTCTTAAGCCGGAGGGTATGCTGCTTGTAGACTCAGGCGGACACTATCTGACAGGTACGACTGATGTCACAAGGACTATTGTCTTAGGAGATATCACAGATAAGGAAAAGGAATGCTTCACAAGAGTATTAAGAAGCCATCTGAGGCTTCTTGCGGCACATTTCCCTAAGGGAGTCTGCGGTGCAAACCTCGATGTGCTGGCCAGAGGACCTATGTGGGATCTTGGACTTGATTACAGATGCGGGACCGGACACGGAGTAGGTCATATACTTAATGTCCATGAGGGGCCGAATGCTTTCAGATGGAATCCTAAGAACCCTGATGATCTTGTGCCGCTTGTGCCGGGTATGATCACAAGCGATGAACCCGGCCTCTACTTTGAGGATGAGTTCGGTATCAGGACAGAAAGCGAGCTTCTTGTCATAGAGGATAAGAAGACGGAGTACGGGCAGTTCTACAGATTTTGTAATCTGACCCTTGTGCCTATTGATCTTTCGGCAGTGATTCCGGAGGGGCTGACAGATCCTGAGAGAAGGACCTTAAACGCATATCATGCAGATGTATATGAGGCCCTGGCACCTCATCTCCCTAAGGAAGAAGCAGCCTGGCTTAAGGAAGCGACAAGGGCTATATAAGCTATGAGTGAAGAAAACAGATTATTTGCAGATATAAACAGCATAGAAAGGGCAGCCGCAAACGGGCTGCCTTTTTGCGATACAGATGAGAAGACCCAGATCATGAGGGGAGTTATCCATCTGATCCAAAAGTCCTTAAAGGAGCTTGATGGAACAGGGATACTTACAGCCGACAGGGATCTTCTTACACTGGCAGGTCCTGATCTTATAATCTTTTATGTATATTTTGACCAGACAGGAAGCCATATGAAAAAGGTCACTGAGCCGGCGTCAGCCTCTCTTACGGCCCTGTCTCATTTCATAGGAGAAAAGAGCGCGGCGTCAGTCCTTGATAAGGCAGGAGGACTTGAGGCAGCAGGGAATATATCCTTTTTCGGGATAGAAAAAAGGATAGCTGAGAAAAGTGAAGAGATAAAAGCCTGCTATGAAAGGCTCTGCGAATATACCTCCCTGGCTGCAGACCAGCTGATAGAGCGCCTGCTTTCCGAGGAAAGGATAATTCCGGCCGATCAGATCACTGACCAGGAGGAACAGAGGGAGGAGGCTGACACAAGTGAGATAGCCCTTATCGGAGACCAGGACCAGCGTGAGCTTATGAAGAATGCAGCTATGCGTCTCAGAGCAGGAGAACATGTTGTCTTTTATGATATAAAGGATCTTCTCCACAGGCTGGGAGCCCTCAAGGGCCTGCCGTCAGAGATAAAGGGATCTCCTCAGATAGTCGAGGATCAGGACGGACAGCTGTCCTTATTTACAGACAAGGATAGGCCTGCTGCCTGCCCTGAGGCTGACCTGCTCTATGATGCTATAATGGAAACCGAACAGAGGGCCTGGCAGGAGTCCCTTTCAGGAGAAATATCATATGGAAGGGCTCTGAACAGATATTTCGATGATGTAAGGATAGAAAGCTATATAGCCGATCCGCTGGAGGAATATACACCGGGATCGGCCCAGGATATGGCCCTGGCCCATGACAGATACAGGGAACAGCTCCGAAGGAATGGTGAGGAGGAGCTTTATACAGAGCTTGAGCTTCCGCTTGTCTTTGTCCTCTATGATATGGAAAAGACAGGCATATATATGGATGCCATCCGTCTGAAGAAGTACGGCGAGCAACTTCTTTCTCATATGGAGGAGCTTGAGAAAAAGATATATTCCGAGGCCGGAGGAGAGTTCAATATCAACTCTCCAAAGCAGCTGGGAGAGGTCCTTTTCGACAGGCTTCATCTGCCATCAGGCAAAAAGACAAAGACCGGATATTCGACCTCCCAGAAGGTGCTTTCTGAGCTTGCCGGAGATTATCCTATAGTAGCAGATGTACTTTCATACAGAAAGTATGCCAAGCTTAAGAGCACCTACGCTGACGGGCTCTTCTCCTGTGTGAATGCAGACGGCAGGGTGCATACGACCTTCCAGCAGACGGTTACGGCCACAGGACGTCTTTCAAGCACAGCTCCTAATCTGCAGAATATCCCTATAAGGCTTGAGCTGGGCAAGCAGATAAGGAAGGTATTCCTTCCGGCCAGCGATGCTCTTTTTCTCGACGCTGACTATTCACAGATCGAGCTTCGTGTCCTGGCCGATATGTCGGGAGATAAAAATCTGATCGAGGCCTACAGATCTGACCGGGACATACATACAGCTACAGCTGCGGCTGTTTTTCACGTGAGCACAGATCAGGTGACGCCTGAGATGAGGAGATCGGCCAAGGCAGTAAACTTTGGCATAGTCTACGGTATAAGCTCCTTCGGTCTGGGAGAGAATCTTTCTATCTCAAGAAAGCAGGCTCAGGAATATATCAATGATTATTTCAAGGCATATCCCATGCTCCATAAGTTCCTCGATTCTCTTGTGACATCTGCAAAGGAAAACGGATTTGCAGTGACAAAGTACGGAAGGAGAAGACCAATACCGGAGCTTTCGGATCCCTCCTATATGAAAAGACAGTTTGGCGAGAGAGTAGCTATGAATGCCCCGATCCAGGGAAGCGCAGCCGATATCATCAAGATAGCCATGCTCAATGTATACAGCAGGCTCAGAAGGGAGGGACTCTCATCGAAGCTTCTTCTTTCGGTTCATGATGAGCTTCTGATAGAAGCAAAGCAGAGTGAGAGGGAGGAGGCGGAGAGGATACTTAAGGAGGAAATGGAAAACGCGGCCTCACTTCAGGTCCCGCTTCTTGTGGACCTGAAGGAGGGAAATGACTGGTATAGCGCACACTAGGGTTTTATTCTATGGGTGAAAAAAGGATTCGTACACATAAAAGATCATCTCCAGAGAAAAGAGCGGCCAGAAAAAACGGGATATTTCGTATGGTTACGGCTATCATTGCCATAAGCTTTGAGATATTCCTGATAACAAATCTTTTTACCAGGCTTAATGCTGAGGCGGAGTGGATAAATATGGTGACAAGGGCCCTGGCTTTAGTCCTTGTGATCTTTATCTACAATGAGGACAGGAACGCTGCCTTCAAGATACCCTGGATAATACTTATAATGGTGCTTCCGGTCTTTGGAATAATCATGTATCTGCTTATCGGGCTAAATGCTCATACCTACCAGATGAAAAAACGTTACAGGCAGATAGATGAAAGGCTCTATCCCATGCTTGAGGGCAACGATGATCTTAAAGAGCTGGTAAGTGACACAGATCCTGCTGCCGGAGCGGTATGCAACTATCTGCACGATCAGGCACATTTTCCCGTCTATGTAAACAGCCAGGTCAGGTATTTCGGAGATACGACAGAGGCTCTTTCGTCCCTTCTTTCTGACCTGAGAAGCGCAGAGAATTTCATCTTCATGGAGTACTTTGCTATAGATGACAAGGAGGCCTGGAAGCAGATAGAGGAAATACTTGTCGAAAAGGTAAAGGAAGGCGTGGAGGTCAGGGTCTTCTATGATGATCTGGGAAGCATAGGCTTTATCAATACGGCTTTTTCTAAAAAGCTTAATTCTCTTGGCATCAAATGCAGGGTATTCAACCCCTTCTTTCCCGGCTTAAACAGGTTTTTAAACAACAGGGATCACAGGAAGATTACAGTGATAGACGGACGTATAGCCCATACAGGAGGCTATAATCTCGCTGACGAATACTTCAACATAGAAAGACCCTACAGAGCCTGGAAGGACTGCGGGATAAGGATAACTGGCCAGGCAGTCGATTCGATGACAGTGATCTTTCTTGAAAACTGGAATGCGACAAAAAAGAATTTCGAAAAGGATCAGATCTATGACAGATTCCTGGTAGCAAAAAAGGAGGAAGAAGGAAAGGGCTTCGTGGTACCATTTGCCGACTCTCCTATGGATGAGCTGGAGGTCGGAGAGGATGTATACATCACAATGCTAAGTAAGGCCAACAGCTATGCCTATATAATGACTCCATATCTTATCATTACAGATGAGCTTAAATGCGCTCTTTCTCTTGCAGCCATGAGGGGAGTCGATGTAAGGATAATAACGCCAGGAATACCTGACAAGAAAGTCGTTTATTCTATCACGAGATCCTTTTATCATGATCTCTGCAAAAGAGGGGTAAGGATCTATGAATGGAGACCGGGCTTCATGCATGGAAAGATGATGGTCTGTGATGATTCATACTGCTTCTGCGGAACTATCAATTTTGACTACAGAAGTTTTTACCATCATTTTGAAAACGGAGTATTTTTCGGATACTGCGATGCGGTAATAGATGCAAAGGAGGACTTCCTTATGACAGCAGCAGAGGGGGAGGAGGTCACCTTAGACTACAGGGCAGGAAGAAAGGGGCTTTTAAAGCTGCCTCAGATGCTACTGCGCCTGTTTGCAGAACTGCTCTGAAGTGCTATAATACATGATGCGGGAGACTGGTGAGGGAATTTATGCATTTTATAGGAATAACAGGAGGAGTCGGTGCCGGAAAAAGTGAGGTGCTGTCCTTTATTGAAAAGAATTATAAGGTCGAGGTATTACATGCGGATGATCTGGCAAGACAGCTGGAGACACCCGGTCATGCCTGCTATGACATAATAAGAGACGAATTCGGATCAGAGGATATATGGGGAGCTTATGATGCCTCACATCCAGGCAAGCTCCGTATAGAATGGAAGAAGCTGTCGGATCTGATATATAGTGACGACGCTAAGAGAGAAAGGCTTGATCAGATAGTACATCCGGCAGTAAAGGAGGAGATACTAAACAGGGTTTCTCTTGCCAGAAAGTCCGGAACCGTTGATGCCTTTTTCCTTGAGGCGGCTCTCTTGCTTGAGGAGGGCTATGACAGCATATGTGATGAGATCTGGTATATCTATGCATCAAAGGAGGTTCGGAAAAAGAGACTTAAGACCTCCAGAGGATATTCGGATCAGAAGATCGATGCCATTCTTTCGGCCCAGCTTTCAGATGAGGAATTCCGTCACAGATGTCAGGTGACCATCGATAATTCATATGGGCTTGAAAGAGGTTTTCCGGAAGTGAAAAGGGAGATGAAGCGTTTGCTGGGAGCTAAGGGAGAAGGATCAAAGGATAAGACTGATAAGGAAATGGATAAGAGCAGGATGGCTGTTCCTGATGACAGGGAGCTTGTATACAGTCTTGATATAGGTACCAGAAATGTAGTAGGTACAGTAGGATATCAGGAGGGCGAGGACGATTTTCATGTCCTTGCCATGTCCAGCATGGAGCATAAGGCCAGAGCCATGCTTGACGGTCAGATCCATGATATAGGCATGGTGGCTGATATCATAAGAAGGGTCACAGATGATCTGAATGAAAGGCTGGGAATCAGGCTCCATGAGGTCTGTATAGCAGCCGCTGGTCGAGTGCTCCGTACCGTTACGACAAGGGTCGAGATGGACTTCGACGAGGAGACCGTTGTCACAGGAGATGATATCAATACCCTTGATCTGATGGGAGTCGATCAGGCCCAGAGGGATATCAACTTAGACGGAGGTCCTTACAGATTCTACTGTGTCGGTTACTCGACGATGAAGTATTATCTGAACGGAGAGCTTTTCTCCAATCTCGAGGGCCATAAGGCTACAAGGATAGAGGAGGTAATAATAGTTACCTTCCTCCCTGAGGATGTAGTAGACGGATTGTATTCTGCAGTTGAAAGAGCCGGGCTTTCCGTTATGAATATGACACTCGAGCCAATAGCTGCCATATCCGTTGCTATTCCGAAGAATTTCAGGATGTTAAATATCGCCCTTATAGATGTAGGAGCCGGTACCTCCGATATCTGTATCACAAGAGACGGAGGGATAATTGCCTACGGCATGATCCCTTATGCCGGCGACGAGCTTACAGAGGTCTTAGTCCAGGCCTTCCTTGTCGATTTCGATACGGCTGAGCAGATCAAGAAGGATTCTACGGATAGGGATGAGGTCACCTATAATGACATCATGGGTATCTCCCATACTATACCGTCAGAGGATGTCTGGAAGCTTACTGATCCTGTAATGACGAAGATAACCGATGCAGTTGCAGAAAAGATAACAGAGCTTAACGGCGACAAGCCTGTTGCTGCTGCCTTTGTGGTAGGAGGCGGAGGAAAGGTCCATGGCTTCTGCGAGCATCTGGCAAAGAAGCTGGGAGTGGTTTCAGAAAGAGTGGCTCTCCGTGGGGAGGAGGTAATGAAAAACATTACATTCCCTGACGGAGTGAAAAAGGATCCTCTTCTTGTTACTCCTATTGGTATCTGCATGAACTATTATGAGCAGAAGAATAATTTCATCATGATCCATTTCAACGGAGAGATGATGAAGCTTTATGATAACGGACATCTGAAGGTCGTTGATGCAGCCATGCAGAGCGGCATGGATACGGCTGAACTTTTCCCGAGAAGAGGAAAGGAGATTCATTTCACTGTAAATGGACAGGAGAGGATGGTAAGAGGTCATGAGGGTGAGTCCGCCAAGGTAGTCATGAACGGCCACGAAGCTTCTCTTAATACTGTCCTGATCCCGAATGCGACAGTAACGATCACAGGCTCTACAGCCGGAGAGATGGGCTCGCTAAGGATAGAAAATCTCGAGGAGTTTACAAGAGCCTTTGTTTCATTTATAGTAAATGGCACAAAGGTCAGATGTCCTGAGTTCGTAGAGGTAAACGGAGTCCTCACTCCGGGAAACTACGAGATAAAGGATGGAGACGATATAGAGACAAGGAGTTACTATACTGTTTCTCAGCTGGCTCAGTTCATGGATGTTGAGCCTGATCCGGATCATCAGATCCTTGTCAATAAAAACCCAGCCGACATGAATACCCTGATCTATGAGAATTTCTCGATAGAATGGACTCTTACAGGCAAGGGCTTCAAGAAGGAGGAAGAGGAGGCAGAGGAGCTTCCTGATGAAAAGGAAGAGAAGGAGAACAAGAATGAGCCTGAGCAGGCAGCCACCAATACTCCTGACCTTCCGGCGACTCCGCTTACAAGCGAGGCTTTTGCTGACATTCCAAAGAAGGCCGGCAACCAGATACAGGTGAAATTCAACGGAGATGATGTTACCCTGTCAGGAAGACTCGATTATATATTTGCAGATGTACTTGCAGCTGTAAATTTCGATGTCAACCAGGCCAATGGCAGGATAGTAAAGACCATGAAAAACGGAGCAAAGTGCGGATACGCCGAGCCGGTTTCAGACGGAGACGAGCTTAGCGTGGAGTTTTTCTGATAAATAGATGAAATAAGCGTCCGATTGGAGGACTCAATGGAAATGTTTTCGATTGCCAGCGGTAGCAGCGGCAACTGTATCTTAGTTGGCAATGACAGGGATCATGTGCTGGTGGACTGCGGTATTTCCGGCAAGAAGACAGAAAAGGGACTTAACCAGTATGATCTGACGACACCAGACTGTGCGGGTATCCTTATCACGCATGAGCATATTGATCATATTGCAGGACTTGGCGTTCTGATGCGCAGATATGCGCTTAAGGTTTATGCGACAGCAGGTACTATAAATGCTATCCTGCGTGACGGACGGATAGGGAAGGTAGACCAGTCACTTTTTTCTGTAATCCATGCAGACGAGAGCTTTCAGATAGGAAGTCTCGGGGTCAGGCCGGTCCACATCTGTCATGATGCAGCAGATCCTGTAGGATATATTATAAATGACGATTCCGGAAAAAAGGTAGGAGTAGTCACAGATCTTGGCTGTTATGATGATCATATAGTAGATGAGCTGCAGGGACTCTCAGCTGTCCTCTTAGAGGCAAACCACGATGAAAACATGCTCTCCTGCGGGCCCTATCCTTACCAGCTGAAGCGGAGGATTAGAAGCGACTATGGTCATCTTTCCAATTCCCTGTCGGGACAGCTTCTTGGCCGTATCCTGAATGATCACATGGAACATGTATATCTCGGCCATCTTTCCGCAGAGAATAATTACGGACCGCTGGCGCTTGAGACAGTAGGCCAGGAGATCACGGATGGAGACAATCCTTACAAAGCGAAGGATTTCAACATAACAGTAGCATCACGGCACGAGGTGTCGGAGAAAGTAGTATTTTAAGGAGAACATCATGGAATCAAAAAACAGAACCATCATCAGCGTAGTAGGAAAGGATGCAGTCGGAATCATTGCAAAGGTCTGCACCTATCTTTCAGACCATAAGGCAAATGTGCTCGATATTTCCCAGACTATCCTTGACGGATTCTTTACTATGATGATGATAGTGGATACGAGTGCCGCTGATCAGTCCTTCGGGGATATACAGAAGGGGCTTTCAGATATCGGATCAGATATAGGAGTAGATATCAGGTGCCAGAAGGAAGAGATTTTTGAGATGATGCATCGTATCTGAGGAAAGAAAAATGATTAATATTTTAGAAGTAGAAGAGACCAACAGGATGGTCTCCGATGAGAACCTTGATGTAAGAACCATAACGATAGGGATTAGTCTTTTTGACTGTATGGATTCTGATCTTGACAGATTAAATGACAATATTTACAAGAAGATCACTACAGTAGCAAAGGATCTGGTCCCTGCAGGTGAAAGGATAGAGAAGGAATTCGGTATCCCTATAGTAAATAAAAGGATATCCGTCACTCCTATAGCTATGATAGGCGCAGCAGCCTGCCACAGCCCTAAGGACTATGTGACCATTGCAAGGACCCTTGACAGAGCGGCAAAGACAGTTGGGGTAAACTTCCTTGGAGGATATTCTGCGATCGTAAGTAAGGGAATGACTACCCAGGACAGATATCTTATCGAATCGATCCCTGAGGCTCTTTCTGTTACTGACTTTGTATGCTCATCTATAAATGTCGGCTCGACCAGGACCGGGATCAATATGGATGCCGTACGTCTCCTGGGCCAGGTAGTAAAGGATACTGCGCTTGCTACAAAGGAGGCTGATTCTATCGGTTGTGCCAAGCTTGTGGTATTCTGCAATGCTCCTGACGACAACCCGTTCATGGCGGGCGCCTTCCATGGAGTTTCGGAGGCAGATGCTATAATAAATGTCGGAGTGTCAGGACCGGGAGTGGTAAAGACTGCTCTTTCCCGTGTCAGAGGAGAGTCGTTTGAGGTCCTCTGCGAGACGATAAAAAAGACCGCCTTCAAGATCACAAGAGTCGGTCAGGCCGTCGCAAAGGAAGCAAGCAGGATGCTCCATATACCTTTTGGTATCATAGATCTCTCCCTTGCGCCGACTCCGGCCATAGGAGATTCAGTTGCTGATATACTTGAGGAGATAGGTCTTGAGAGGGCAGGAGCTCCTGGAACGACCGCAGCACTCGCACTTCTTAATGATCAGGTTAAAAAGGGTGGTATAATGGCCTCCTCATATGTAGGAGGACTTTCAGGAGCCTTTATCCCTGTATCAGAGGATCAGGGTATGATCGATTCAGTCGAGGCCGGAGCCCTTACGATAGAAAAGCTTGAAGCCATGACCTGCGTCTGCTCGGTAGGACTTGATATGATAGCTATTCCTGGAGATACAAAGGCGACGACCATATCAGGAATAATAGCAGATGAGATGGCGATAGGAATGGTAAATCAGAAGACAACAGCAGTCCGTCTTATTCCTGTGATTGGTAAGGGAGTAGGAGACAGCGTTCAGTTCGGAGGGCTTTTGGGCTATGCGCCGATAATGCCTGTAAATCAGTTCGACTGTCAGGACTTTGTAAACCGCAAGGGACGTATCCCGGCACCTATCCATTCATTCAAGAACTGATTCAGTGTCCACGGGGCTTCATGAAAAGAAGCCCCTTTTCATATGTTCTGTCAGCAGTCAGCAGCCTTATGAAGACAAATATCTCGACTGCAGTTGCTGTCCATATAGCATAATCCTTAATAAGAAGACAGAGGCCTGAGCAGACAGCAGCTCCGCTCACAAAGGAAAGTATCATAATGCCGTGGCGGGTGAAACGGCTTCTGCTGTCAGGCCTGTGATGGTGGAGATACTTTACTATATTGCTTCCGAACTGTCTTACATGGTTAGTGATAAAGGTCGTAGCCATACCTATTCCCTCGGCCTGGCGGAAGGTGTTGAACTGCATTGCCGCAAGGAAGTTAAGGGAAATCTGGCAGATCTGATCAGGGGCCTGGCTCGGTATGAAGCCTAGCGCGAAGGTTACAATGGCCTCTATCCCTACAAGCAGGGTATCCCATCGCATAAGCTTCATTTTCTTTATACGGAAGGCCAGAGCCTCTGATATCATGGTCCCGCTCAGATAAGCCAGAAATGGCAGGAAATAATAAGCAGCTCCCTTGAAATCTCCCTGGCCTAAATGTATGGCAAGCATTACGAGGTTTGCAGTCTGCGCATTGCAGAACACTCCTCCCCTCATCACAAAGGTATAGCCGCCGAATACTCCTCCGGCAAAGATAAGCAGATAAAAGATATACTGTTTTTCGCATTCAAGATAAGTGACTTCTTTATTCTTCTTCTGATCCATAGGGTGCTCCGTAAGGCTCTTAAATCTTAATAACCCCTCAATTATACACTTGTGGATAAAAAAAATAAATGTTAAAATCGTACGAAATCAGAAACGGAGAAGATAATGACTAGAAAAGCTGTTTTTTTTGATATTGACGGAACACTCTGGGATCTGAACAATCAGATACCTGACAGCACGGTAAGGGCGATCCATGAACTGCAGAGGAAGGGGCATCTGGCCTTTATCAATACAGGACGGACAAGGGCCTTTGTGAGAAGGCGGAATCTGCTTGATATAGGCTTTGACGGTATCTGCTGCGGATGCGGCACCATGCTTGAGATCGGCGGCGAGGCCCTTTACTATCACAGGATATCAGACGATCTTGTAATCCATACGGTAGAAACCGTTAGGAAGTATCATTTCAAGCCTGTTCTGGAGGGCAGATATAATCTCTATCTGGATGATCAGGATTTCGCAGATGATTTTTTCGGAATGAAGCTTAAGGATGAGCTGGGAGATGATCTTCTTTCCATAAAGGATAACTGGGGCAACTGGGAGATAAGCAAGCTAAGCTGCGCTACACCGGCTCCTCTGGCAGACGTGGATTCGTGCAGGAAGGAGCTGGGGAAATATTACCAGTTCATGGCCCATAACAGTGAGGTCTGTGAGCTTGTTCCGGCAGGACATACCAAGGCCTCGATAATCGACAAGGTCTGTGAGAAATTCGGGATAGATATAAGTGATACTGTGGCCATAGGAGACGGGGTAAACGATATAGATATGCTTTCCCATGCCGGAGTCGGAGTTGCAATGGGAAATGGCAGCGAGGAGGCAAAGGCCGCAAGCGATATGGTTACAAGCCCGATCGGACAGGACGGAGTCTTCAATGCTCTTTCAAGGCTTGGACTGATACTTGATAAATAGGAGATTTTCCTGTAAAATAAGAAAAGTTTTGCAAATCGACGGAGGATACAGATGATACAGGCTTCTAATATTTCCCTTCGGGTAGGGAAGAAGGCATTATTCGAGGACGTAAATATCAAGTTTACAGAAGGGAACTGCTACGGGATCATCGGCGCAAATGGCGCCGGTAAGTCAACCTTTTTAAAGATCCTTTCAGGAAGGCTTGAGCCGACGACAGGAGAGATCTCCATCACACCGGGACAGAGACTGTCCTTCCTCGAGCAGGACCAGTTCAAGTATGACGAGCAGCAGGTCCTTGATACAGTGATCCAGGGAAACCAGCATCTCTACGATGTCAGGGAGGAAAAGGATGCTATATATGCCAAGCCTGATTTTTCCGATGAGGACGGTATCAGGGCATCAGAGCTCGAGGCTGAGTTCGCCGATATGGATGGCTGGAATGCCGAGAGCGACGCCGAGACCCTGCTTAATGGGCTTGGAGTTGATACAAAGTATCATAGCATGCAGATGAAGGAGCTTCCGGGAGCTTTAAAGGTCAAGGTCCTTCTTGCCAGAGCTCTTTTCGGGAATCCGGATATACTGCTTCTCGACGAGCCTACAAACCATCTCGATCTCGATGCCATAGGCTGGCTTGAGGAGTTCCTCATCAACTTTGAGAATACGGTCATAGTCGTTTCCCACGACAGATATTTCCTGAACAAGGTCTGCACACATATAGCGGATATCGATTATGGTAAGATACAGCTCTACTCAGGAAACTATGATTTCTGGTATGAGTCCTCCCAGCTTATTTTAAAGCAGAGGAAGGAAGCCAATAAGAAGAAGGAGGAGCAGATCAAGGAGCTGAAGGAATTCATCTCCAGATTCTCAGCCAATGCTGCCAAGAGCAAGCAGGCCACCTCACGAAAGAAGGCTCTTGAGAAGATCGAGCTGGATGATATACGCCCTTCATCAAGGAAGTATCCTTATATAGACTTCCGTCCTAAGAGAGAGATAGGAAATGAGGTCCTTACAGTCGAGGGACTTACAAAGACTATAAACGGAAAGAAGGTCCTTGACAATATATCCTTTGTAGTGGGCCATGATGACAAGATCGCTCTTGTAGGAGGAAATGAGGCTGCAAAGACAGTCCTTTTCGAGATACTTTCAGGCAATATGGAGCCTGACAGCGGTGACTATAAATGGGGAGTCACGACATCCCAGTCATATTTCCCTAAGGACAATACAGCCATATTCGACAACGACATGATAATAGCTGACTGGCTTACCCAGTTCTCAGAGATAAAGGATGCAACCTATGTCCGTGGCTTCCTTGGAAGGATGCTATTCGCCGGTGAGGATGGCAATAAGAAGATGAAGGTCCTTTCCGGAGGTGAGAGGGTAAGGGTCCTGCTTTCGAGGATGATGATAGAGGCATCAAATGTCCTTATCCTTGACGAGCCTACCGACCATCTCGACATGGAGTCGATCACGGCTTTGAACCAGGGACTTATTAAGTTCAAGGGAGTCCTGCTATTTTCCTCAAGGGATCACCAGATAGTAGAGACTACGGCCAACCGTATAATGGAGATCCTTCCTGACGGCAGCCTGATCGACAAGATCACGACATACGACGAGTATCTCGAGTCCGATGAAATGGCTCGTAAGAGGACAGTCTACAACACAACGGATGATGAAGAATCCGACGACTAATTTTTTAAAAAAACTCCTTGACATTCTCTCAGACATTTGATAAACTGTACAAGTCGCCTGAGAGAAAGCAAAGTGCATGATCAAAGGGGCCCCCAGAAAGCCTGCTTTCTGGGGAGAGGAGACACGATGGAGCGGCTTGCATGTCTGTCTGTTTTTAAAGACTGGCATGTAGAAGCGGAATCCGTGTCGACGAGGGATCTTAGCTCAGCTGGGAGAGCATCTGCCTTACAAGCAGAGGGTCATAGGTTCGAGCCCTATAGGTCCCATTTATCTGCATTTCGCAGATGTGGCGAGATAGCTCAGTTGGCTAGAGCACACGGTTCATACCCGTGGTGTCAAGAGTTCGAATCTCTTTCTCGCTATTGCAATGGAGCGGACGGAGCCTTAGGGTTCCGTCCGTTTTTGTTTACCGGCGGTGGTTGACAGCCGCTTTTTATCGCTTTATAATCGATCTATTATGTATTATCTGTCAGAGGAGATGTAAATGAGGATAGGAAACGGATATGACGTTCATCGTCTGGTCACAGGAAGGGACCTGATCATTGGTGGCGTGAGGATCCCTTATGAGAAGGGACTGCTGGGACATTCAGACGCGGATGTCCTGATTCATGCAGTGATGGATGCCCTGCTCGGAGCAGCAGGACTTGGAGATATAGGACTTCATTTTCCTGACAGCGATGACAGATACAGGGGAGCCGATTCCAGAGAGCTCTTAAGAAGCGTCAGACAGAAGCTATTAGACAGGGGCTTTGTCGCAGGAAATATCGATGCAACGGTCATAGCCCAGGCACCCAGGCTTCGCCCATATATAGACCGGATGAAGGAGAATATAGCAGCAGATCTGGAGATTGCCCCCGATCTGGTGAATGTCAAGGCTACTACAGAGGAGCATCTGGGCTTTACAGGCAGAGGCGAGGGAATAAGCGCCTCCTGTGTCTGCCTTGTCGATTCTATCTATGATGCAGCTTATTCAGTCGGATGCGGCTGTCAGGGATGCCCAGAGAGGAAATAAGGAGAATACCATGATAAGAATTTACAATACTCTCACCCGTAGAAAAGAAGATTTTGTTCCAATAAAGGATGGCAGGGTTAGCATGTATGTATGCGGTCCTACTGTCTACAACTACATTCATATAGGAAATGCCCGCCCTATGATCGTATTTGACACGGTCCGCAGGTATTTCCTTTATAAGGGCTACAAGGTAGACTATGTATCCAATTTTACAGATGTGGATGACAAGATCATAAGAGAGGCCAATGAGGAAGGCAAGACAGCCAAGGAGGTGGCTGATTTCTATATTGCTGAGTGCAAAAAGGATATGGAGTCCATGAATATCATGCCTGCCACAGCCAATCCTCAGGCCACTCAGGAGATCGACGGCATGATATCGATGATAGAGACCCTTATAGAAAAGGGAAGTGCCTATGTGGCAAAGGACGGGACGGTATACTACCGTACAAGGAGCTTCCCTGGATACGGCAAGCTCTCTCACAAGAATATAGATGATCTGGAGGCAGGCCACCGTGACATAAAGGTCACAGGTGATGACAAGGAGGATTATCTGGACTTCGTTCTATGGAAGCCGAAGAAGGAGGGAGAGCCATCCTGGCAGTCACCATGGTGCGACGGAAGACCGGGCTGGCATATAGAGTGCTCTGTCATGTCGAGGAAGTATCTGGGTGATACGATAGATATCCATGCAGGAGGAGAGGATCTTATCTTTCCTCATCATGAGAATGAGATAGCCCAGTCAGAGGTGGCTAACGGAGTTCCGTTCGCCCACTACTGGATGCACAACGGCTTCCTGAATATCGACAATAAAAAGATGAGCAAGTCCCTGGGTAACTTCCTGCTTGTAAGAGAGATCCTGAAGAGATATAACGGAGATGTACTACGCTTCTTCATGCTCCAGGCTCAGTACAGAAGTCCTCTGAACTATTCCGAGGACCTTATGGAGTCCGCCAAGAACGGCCTTATCCGTATCCGTACCTGCGGAGACAGGCTTAAGGATCTGATAGCCTCTGCAAGCGAGATGGAGATGAGCGAGGAGGAGGACGAGCTGCTGGATACGACCAAGGAATATGTCGAGAAGTTCGAGGATGCAATGGATGATGACTTCAATACAGCAGATGCCATTGCCGCTATCTTTGAGCTTGTGAAGTTCGCAAATACAAGTCTTGATTCGGACAGCTCCACCCAGATGCTTATGGCTGTATTCGAGAAGCTGGAGAGGATGATGGGAGTTTTAGGACTCCAGTTTACCATAGATCATGACGATCTTGATTCTCATGTTGAGGAGCTCATAGAGAAAAGACAGCAGGCAAGAAAAAACAAGGACTTCGCTCTCGCAGACAAGATTCGTGATGACCTTCTGAACGAAGGAATAGAGCTGATGGATACAAGGGACGGTGTGAAGTGGAAGAGGATCTGACATTTGCGGCGCTTAAGGCACTGTATTCCCTTCCAGATGTAGACATAAGGACATATTCCCCGCTCTCGCTTGCTTTTCTGGGAGACGGAGTCTATGAGCTTATAGTCCGTTCCATAGTAACGGGACAGGGCAACAATCATCCAAGCAGGCTTCATAATATGAGCGCCCATATAGTAAAGGCAAGCTCCCAGCGCCGTCTGGCAGAGGCTATAGAGCCTCTTCTTAGTGAAAGGGAAAAGGATGTCCTGAGGCGGGGGCGCAATGCCAAAAGCTATACCCACGCCAAGAATGCCACAATAGCTGACTACAGGATGGCTACAGGCTTTGAGGCTCTTCTAGGCTACCTTTTCTTAAGCGGTCAGGATGAGAGACTTCTGTCCCTGATCAGGAAGGGACTTGATGAGACAGGACTTATTAGAATAAGACCAAAGGACACAGAGGAAAAAAACGATGCATGATAAGAGCACAGTGATCGAGGGCCGCAATGCAGTTATAGAGGCCTTGAGAAGTGATATTACAGTCGAAAGGGTTTTTATCTTAAAGACCTCAACTGATGGACCTGTTAATACGATAATCCGTGAGGCGAGGAAGCAGGACATAAGGATCGATTTTGTAGACAAGTCAAGACTCGATGAGATCTGTCCTGACAGAAAACACCAGGGAGCTGCAGCCTATGTGGCTGCTTTTTCATACTCGACTATTTTTGACATATTAAAGAAATCAGAGGAGAAGGGTAAGGATCCATTCATCTTTATACTTGATGAGATAGAGGATCCGCATAATCTGGGAGCCATAATCCGTACTGCCAATATGTGCGGAGCGGACGGTGTGATAATACCTAAGAACAGGGCGGCTGGACTTACAGCGACTGCCATGAAGGCATCTGCGGGAGCCGTTGCCTATACCCCGGTCGCAAAGGTTACCAATCTTTCCAGAACCATAGACGAGCTGAAGGAAAAGGGCATCTGGGTCTATGGCCTTGATATGGATGGAGAAAGCATATACAAAACCGCTCTTACAGGGCCTCTGGCTCTTGTCGTTGGAAACGAGGGAAAAGGCATAAGCCGGCTTGTAAAGGAAAAGTGTGATGCCATTCTTTCTATACCGACATTTGGAGACATAGACTCGCTTAATGCCTCAGTTGCCTGCGGAGTAGTGGCATTTGAGGCCCTGCGCCAGAGGATTGGCAGATGATATATCTTGATAATGCTGCGACAACAAGGATCAGGCAGGAGGTGCTAGGTGAGATGCTTCCCTATTTTGACCAATACTATGGTAATGCCTCGGCTGTCTATTCTCTTGGCGCAAAAAGCAGATATGCAATAGATCAGGCCCGTGACAGGGCAGCAGCTCTTCTTTCCACCAGGCCTGAGCGGATATTTTTTACATCAGGTGGCAGTGAGTCTGATAACTGGGCACTTATAAAGACTGCTGAGATGCTTTCTCATAAGGGCAGGCACATAATCACCACACAGATAGAGCATCCGGCTGTACTAAATACTGCCAGATCACTTATGGAAAGAGGATTTGAGGTCACATTTCTTCCTGTAGACAGCGAGGGATTTGTCTCGCCTGAGGCGGTTAGGGACGCTATAAGGGATGATACCATCCTTGTTTCTGTAATGACTGCGAACAATGAGATAGGGACGATAGAGCCTGTAGCTGAGATAGGAGAGGTCTGCCACGAGGCCGGAGTTCTCTTCCATACTGATGCAGTCCAGGCTTTCGGACAGATACCTATGGATCCTGACCGGATGAACATAGATCTGCTCTCTGCAAGCGCCCACAAGATCTACGGGCCCAATGGAGTCGGGCTTCTCTATATAGGGCCGTTTGCATCTCATATAGGTGCCTTGATCCACGGAGGTGGTCAGGAGAAGGACAAAAGATCCGGAACAGAAAACGTGCCTGGCATAGTTGGCTTCGGAAAGGCCTGCGAGCTGGCAGCGGCTACCATAGAAAAGCGAATGGAGGCCGAGTCGGCTCTTCGTGATCATCTGATAGGCCGGATACTCGACGAGATAGAATACAGCAGTCTAAATGGGCCATCAGGAGATAAGCGACTGCCGGGGAATATAAATATAAGCTTTAAGTATATAGAGGCCGAGTCCCTGCTTATCCTTCTCGATCAGAATGACATAGCAGCATCAAGCGGGTCGGCCTGCTCGGCAGGAAGCATAGAGCCGTCTCATGTACTGCTTGCCATTGGACGGGATGAGGAAGAAGCCAGGGAGTCGATAAGGATGACTCTTTCTGATAAGACCACTTTAGAGGAACTCGATCAGACAGTGGAGATTCTTAAGAAAAATATTGACATGTTAAGAAGCTCCAATATTTTCTATCAGGCAGCAAAATGAAGAAGAAAGTTGTTGTTGGTATGAGCGGCGGAGTCGATTCCTCAGTAGCCGCTTATCTGTTAAAAAAAGAGGGATATCAGGTGATCGGGGTTACAATGCAGATATGGCAGAATCCCGATCAGGCCTGCCGTCTGGAGGAAAGAGGCTGCTGCGGCCTCTCAGCCGTTGAGGACGCCAGGAGAGTGGCAGCTATTCTTGATATCCCATATTATGTGATGAATTTCAAGGACGATTTCAGGAAATACGTAATGGATTATTTCGTGAATGAATACAAAAATGGCAGGACGCCGAATCCATGTATTGCCTGCAACCGTTATATCAAGTGGGAGGGGCTTCTTGGTCGAAGCCTTGATATTGGTGCGGATTACATTGCGACCGGACATTATGCCAGGATAGTTAAGCTTGGAAACGGCAGATATGCTGTAAAGAACTCTGTTACAGCAGACAAGGACCAGACCTATGTACTATACAATCTGACACAGGACCAGCTTTCCCATACTCTTATGCCGATAGGAGACTATGACAAGCCGACAGTCAGGCGTATAGCTGAGGAGGCCCATCTTCCTGTCGCCAGAAAAAGAGACAGCGAGGATATATGCTTTATCCCCGATGGGGATACAGGGGCCTTCCTCGACAGACAGCTGGGCCATGAGGCTCCCGGAGAGGGTGATTATGTCGATGCCTCAGGTAACGTCCTTGGCAGACACAGGGGTATAACCCATTATACCATAGGCCAGAGAAAGGGCCTTGGCATAGCTGCCGGAAGACGCATCTTTGTAAGGCAGATCAACCCTTCGACAAATGAGGTCGTACTCGGAGATAATGAGGATCTCTTCACAGACACTCTAATAGCCTCGGATCTTTCATATATGAGTGAGGAAAGATTTTCGCCTGAAAGGACATACATTGGCAAGATCCGCTACAGCGACAAGGGGACCCCATGCCGTGTATCCTATGAGGGCGACAGGATCCGCGTGCTTTTCGAAAGAAAGGTAAGGGCAGTCACTCCGGGGCAGGCACTTGTCCTCTATGACGGGGACTATGTGGCCGGCGGAGGCGTGATAGAAGGATGATATTATGATCGATTCACATATGCATACAAGGTTTTCAGGCGACAGCGAGGCAGACCCGCTTGACATGATAAAAGCAGCCAGAGAAAGGGGACTTGACGGTGTCTGCTTTACCGATCATCTGGATCTCGATTATCAGGAGGAACCGCATCTTTTTGATCTCGATATAGAAGGCTATATTTCATATATGGCAGACCTTAAGAAAAGATACGAGACAAGCGATTTTAAGATCTATACAGGTATAGAGCTTGGCCTTAAGAGTGAGCTTGCCCAAAAGCATCATGAGCTTCTGAAAGAATACAGCTTTGATCTGGTCATAGGCTCTGTTCATGTCGTAAACGGAAGGGATCCTTACTACAGGAGTTTTTATGACGGGATAAGCGCAAGGGAGGCCTACAGGCTCTATTTCGACCAGGTTCTTTCGAATATCCGCTCCTTTGATGAGTACGATACCTTAGGACACTTAGACTATGTGGCCCGCTACGGTCTCAAGTATTTCAACGAGCCGCTGGTCCTGTCTGAATACAAAGACCAGCTTGAGGCCATCTTTAAGCATCTGATCCTTCATGGCAAGGCTCTTGAGATAAATACCGGCTCATTCAGGTACGGGATGAAGGAGCCGAATCCCTCATATGATATCTTAAGGCTATACTATGATCTCGGAGGCAGGGATGTGACTATAGGTGCAGATGCCCATAGTCCCCAGACGGTAGGTGATCATTTTGAGGAGGTTTTAAGAAGGACAGGTCCTTATTTTAGATTTTTTAGAAAATTCAGACTGGACCACCCGGAATATCAGAATTAATATTTTTCCGTTAAATCTTTATCAAAGTAAAAATCAAGGCTTGCAAATTGAAGTCAAAACCGTTATGATATAGATGTTTACGGGAATTGTTCCGAAGACAGAACAAATATTATTTGTAGGAGGAATTACAAATGGCAGTAAGAGTAGCAATCAATGGATTTGGACGTATCGGTCGTCTTGCATTCCGTCAGATGTTCCAGGCAGAGGGTTATGACGTTGTAGCCATCAACGATCTTACCAGCCCTGAGATGCTTGCTTATCTTCTGAAGTATGACACCACACACGGAAGATACAATGGAAAGGTTGAGAACACAGATCACTCAATCATCGTAAACGGCAAGGAGATCGAGATCTACAAGGAGAAGGACGCAGCTAACCTTCCTTGGAAGAAGCTTGACATCGACGTAGTTCTTGAGTGCACAGGCTTCTATACATCCAAAGAGAAGTCAATGGCACACATCAATGCCGGCGCTAAGCACGTAGTAATTTCTGCACCTGCAGGAAACGATCTGAAGACCATTGTTTACAATGTAAACCACAAGACACTTACAGCTGATGACCAGATCATTTCTGCTGCATCATGCACGACCAACTGCCTTGCACCTATGGCTAAGGGATTAAATGATCTTGCTGCTATCAAGTCAGGTTTCATGACTACAGTTCACGCATATACAGGTGACCAGATGATCCTGGACGGACCTCAGAGAAAGGGCAACCTTCGCCGTTCAAGAGCAGCTGCTATGAACATCACACCGGCTTCTTCAGGAGCTGCAAAGGCAATCGGCCTTGTTCTTCCTGAGCTCGATGGAAAGCTTAACGGAGCTGCACAGCGTGTTCCTACCGCTACAGGTTCTACAACTATCCTTGACGCAGTAGTTACAGGAAAGGTTACAGTTGACCAGATCAACGCTCAGATGAAGAAGGAAGAGACAGAGTCATTCGAGTACAACGAGGATGAGATCGTTTCTTCAGATATCATCAACAGCACTGCTGGTTCAATCTTTGACGCTACACAGACAAAGGTTCTTCCTATGGGAGATGATACCTTAGTTCAGGTAGTTTCATGGTATGATAATGAGAATTCTTACACAACTCAGATGTGCCGTACTATCAAGTACTTCGGTTCTCTGATCAAGTAATAGATTCTCTTTTCTAATCAGGACTTTGACGGGTCCGGTCATTTGGGCCGGGCCTTTTGTTTTTATTGGAGGAATTCCACAATGGGACTTAATAAAAAGACAGTAGATGACATCAACGTAGCAGGAAAGAGAGTCCTCTGCCGCTGCGATTTCAATGTACCGCTCGTAAATGGAAAGATCACAGACGAGAACAGACTGGTAGCTGCTCTTCCTACCATAAAGAAGCTTATTGCTGACGGAGGAAAGGTTATCCTCTGTTCACACTTGGGAAAGGTAAAGACTGAGGAGGACAAGAAGACAAAGACTCTTGCTCCTGTAGCAGTAAGACTTTCAGAGCTTCTTGGGCAGGAAGTGAAGTTTGCAGCAGATCCTGAGGTAGTAGGGCCTAACGCAAAGGCTGCTGTAGCAGCTATGAAGGACGGAGATGTTGTACTTCTCGAAAACACCAGATTCCGCTCTGAGGAAACAAAGAACGGAGAGGCTTTCTCAAAGGATCTTGCTTCACTTGCAGATGTATTTGTAAATGACGCATTCGGAACAGCCCACAGAGCACACTGCTCAAATGTAGGTGTGGCTGAGGAGCTTCGCAAGGAGGGCAAGCCGGCAGTAGTCGGATATCTGATGCAGAAGGAGATCGACTTCCTGGGAAAGGCAGTCGAGGATCCTGTCCGTCCATTTGTTGCCATCCTTGGAGGAGCAAAGGTGGCTGACAAGCTTAACGTCATCTCAAATCTCCTTGAGAAGTGCGATACTCTTATTATCGGTGGTGGTATGGCATATACCTTCATCAAGGCACAGGGATATACAGTTGGTAAGTCACTCTGCGATGATTCAAAGATCGACTACTGCAAGGAAATGATGGAGAAGGCCGCTAAGCTCGGAAAGAAGCTGCTTCTTCCTGTAGATGCTGTCTGCATCAAGGACTTCCCGGATCCTATCGATTCAGAGGTCGCTACAGAGGTCAAGGATATAAAGGCCATACCGGACGATATGGAGGGTTGCGACATCGGACCTAAGACAGCAGAGCTTTATGCATCAGAAGTCAAGAATGCAAAGACTGTAGTATGGAACGGACCTATGGGCGTATTCGAGAATCCTACTCTTGCAGCTGGTACATTAAAGGTCGCACAGGCAATGGCTGATGCAGACGCTACAACAATCATTGGTGGCGGTGATTCAGCTGCAGCTGTAAACCAGATGGGACTTGGAAGCAAGATGAGCCATATCTCCACAGGAGGCGGAGCATCACTTGAGTTCCTCGAGGGTAAGGAGCTCCCGGGAATAGCAGCAGCAGATGAGAAATAAGGTGAGAGGTTAGAGGTGAGAGGTGAGAGGTGAGAGGTGAGAGGTGAGAGGTGAGAGGTGAGAGCCTCACACCTCAGACCTCAGACCTCACACCTCACCCCTATCAGTAAGGAGAATCATAAATGAGAAAAAAAATTATCGCCGGTAACTGGAAAATGAATGAGACTCCAAGCGAGGCTTTAAAGCTTGTTGAGACCTTAAAGCCGCTTGTTGAGAATCCGGATGTAGATGTAGTTTATTGTGTACCTGCTATCGATATAGTACCTGTAGCAGAGGCAGTAAAGGGAACCAATGTCCATGTAGGTGCAGAGAACCTCTATATTGAGGACAAGGGCGCTTATACTGGAGAAATCTCTGCTCCTATGCTTAAGGATGCAGGAGTAGAGTACGTGATCATTGGTCATTCTGAGAGACGTGGATACTTTAACGAGACCGATGAATTCCTGAACAAGAAGGTAAAGAAGGCGTTTGAGTATGGATTCACACCTATCCTCTGCTGTGGTGAGTCACTTGAGCAGAGAGAGCAGGGTGTTACACTTGACTGGATCCGTATGCAGATCAAGCTTGATCTCGCAGGCGTATCAAAGGATCAGGCAGCTTCCATGGTCATCGCCTATGAGCCTATCTGGGCCATCGGGACAGGAAAGACAGCTACAGCTGACCAGGCTGAGGAGGTCTGCAAGGCTATCCGTGAGACTATAGCTGATATCTATGATACAGATACAGCAGAAAAGATCCGTATCCAGTATGGCGGATCTATGAACGCCGGAAACTGCAAGGAGCTTCTCGCAAAGCCGGATATCGACGGAGGTCTTATCGGCGGAGCATCCTTAAAGCCTGATTTCGGTCAGATCGTAAATTACAATAAATGATCATAAAACAAAGGTTTTAGTTGATTTTCTTTATGGTTTGAAGTAAAATCATAAAGTTGGTATTCCGCTTTTACAGGGAAAGCAGAATATCTCAACTAAATTTTAAAGCACCTTTCCAAATGCGTCTTGGATGGGTGCTGTTTTTTAATGAGGAGTAAATATGCCAGGTTATACTAAAGAAGAGGCGCTTGAGTATGTTGAGGAAAACGACGTCCGCTTTGTAAGACTTGCATTTTCCGATATGCTTGGAAACCATAAGAATATTTCGATACAGCCGGATATGCTGCCGGAGGCTTTTTCTTCAGGGATAGCCTTTGATGCTTTCAGAGTTCTTGGCTTTGACGATCCTAAGTACAGGGATCTCTATCTTGTGCCTGATCCGGATACGCTGTCTGTATTGCCGTGGCGACCGCAGACCGGAAGGGTTATCAGATTCTACTGCAATGTTGTCACTTCAGATGGGGAACCATATCCATATGACAGCAGACAGTTCCTTATAGATTCGATAAAGGAATGCCGTAAGCAGGGCTTTATGGTAAGACTTGGATTAAGGAGCGAGTTCTATCTTTTCAAGAATGATGAGGATGGTACGCCTACCCTTGAGCCTATGGATCAGGGTACATACTTTGATGTGGCGCCTCTTGACAGGGCAGAGAATATCAGGCGTGAGATCTGTCTTTCGCTTGCCGATATGGATGTTCCACCAAGGTCAAGCCACCATGAGACAGGCCCGGGACAGAACGAGATAGAATTCCGTGCATCGGGAGCCTTAAAAAGCGCCGATCATTTCATGACATATAAGAATGTCGTAACGACCATAGCTGCAAGAAATGGACTTACTGCTTCGTTTGACCCCAAACCTCTTGAGGGTATGCCTGGAAATGGATTCCATCTGAGGATAGCCCTTTTCAAGGAGACATCAAATCTGTTTGAAACGGATAAGGATACAGTATTTTCGTTTATGGCCGGCATATTTAACCGCATCCGGGATATCACTGTTTTCTTGAACACCAGAAAAGAGTCATATCTCAGATTCGGAGAAAATGAAGCTCCTAAATATCTGACCTGGTCCATTCAGAATGAGTCCAGACTCTTCAGGATACCTATGATTTACGGAAAGCATGAATACTGTCTTCTCCGTTCACCGGATTCAATGCTAAACCCATATATAGCCTTTGGTATGGTGATCCAGGCTGGACTTGAGGGAGTAAAGAACAAGGAAAAGCTTCCTGATCCACTTGAGAAGCCCGGAGATCAGATTTCCGACCAGGAGAGGAAAAAGTACTCAAAGCTTCCGCTTTCTCTTGAGGAGGCGATAGAGGTAGCCAATGAGTCCGACTTCTTAAACGATGAAAAAAGAAGGTCTATAACATCCCGTTTCCTTAAAACCCTAAAGGAAAATGAACTGTAGCCTATGGAGGTAGACCTTTGGAAAGAGCTTTGATAATAACAGATGCTCCTAAGGCGATGAGGTTCTTTCAGGATTTCTTGAAAAGCTATGGCTATCAGAAGATCCGTCTCTGTGCAACGGTAGAGGACGGGAAACAGGCTATGTCGGATTTTTCTCCAGATATATGTATCATAAATGGTCCTATAGGTACTGAGAGCGGCGAGGATTTCTCGGTAGAACTTGCATCAGATATGAACTGTCAGGTAATCCTTTTTGTCAAGGAAGACTATTATGATGATGTATCTGATAATGTGGAGAAGGAGGGCGTTCTAGTCCTTCCAAAGCCGGTAAGCAGATCGCTTTTTGCCAGAGCCTTAGGATTTGCAGAGGCCGCCGACGGCCGGATGAAAAAGGCCTGTCAGGAGATAAAGAGACTTGAAAGAAAGCTTGAGGAGGTAAGGATAGTAAACCGCGCCAAGAGCATCCTTATGAATGAAAAGAATATGTCTGAGGCAGAGGCACACAGATATATAGAGAAGACTGCAATGGACAGACGTGTCCCAAGAGGACAGGTGGCGGAGGAGATTATTGAGTTTTATCAGGTGTGAGGCCGAAAGTTTCGAGAAGAGAGCGAGCCATAGGCGAAGCTCGAATTTAGCGAAAAGAACTTCCTTAGCAAAATAGGTGAGAGGTGAGAGGTGAGAGGTGAGAGGTGAGAGGTGAGAGGTGTGAGGTGTGAGGTGTGAGGTGTGAGGTATGAGATTATGGAAATAAGTAAAACTATTGATTGATAAGCTGATATAGGATATAATGATATCTGTTTTGCAAGTGGGCTTATGATCTGAAAAAGGCTTGCGAACTGAAGCAAGGATGGGATTATTATCTGAATTTGAGTGAGGCTGCAATTTGAAGCTAGAGAAGGCTTGTGAGCTGAAGCCAGAGTAGGATGATTATCTGAATCTGAAAGAGGCTTTCGAACTGAAGCCAGAGAAGGATTATTATCTGAATCTGAAAGAGGCTTTCGAACTGAAGCCAGAGAAGGATTATTATCTGAATCTGAAAGAGGCTTTCGAACTGAAGCAAGGATGGGATTATTATCTGAATTTGAGTGAGGCTGCAATTTGAAGCTAGAGAAGGCTTGTGAGCTGAAGCCAGAGTAGGATGATTATCTGAATCTGAAA